>PAAU01000045.1 GCA_002699445.1 Micrococcales bacterium
AATGCTGCATATCAATCAAAGGGATCAGGCCAATCAAGTTGTTGATCAAGATGAAGAAGAACAACGTCAGCAAGAGCGGAAGCCATCGCTTGGTACCACGCTCACCAAGCACCGGTTCGATCATTTCATCTCGGAGCCAACAGATCATGGACTCCACAAATTGAGACAAACGACCCCGAGTGACATAACGGGCGTTTCCTTCAGAGGCCGGTCCCGTGACAACTTTGCTTGCGACGTAAACCATCACGAGAACGGTCAAGACCGCGCTGACGGCCAATGTGACCATATGCATCGTCAGCACTGGTGCATCAGGGGTCCCCGAAAGGACCACATCCAATACGTGTGACTTGGGGTCATATTCAGCTGCAGACAAGAGGAGTGGGGTCAGCATGTGTCGTTCAGGACTCGTGCACGGGATTTTGGTCCAGCGAGCGGGACCATCGAGCGAGGAGGGCCGCATCGAGGAAAATCGATACGACATGGGAAACCACCAACGCGGTGCGGAACCCGTCATCCCCCTCAGGGGGGCGGAAGTATAGCAGCCAAGCCATGATCCCCGTCGCCAAGAGACGGCTCAAAAGAGCGCCTGGCCAAATGGCCATCCAGTGCTCGACCGGACGTGCAATCCACGGCATCAACACCAAGCTGCCCAGCAAATATCCGCCGCCGCCCGCGACCGATCCCCGAACGGCCAGGGCAAGAGGATCACCGGTGTGGGCCAACCAACCTGCAAAGAATCCCATCCCTCCACCGACCACTCCTGCCACAATCATGGCTGTGACCGGGAGCGAAACCGCCTCTTGATGACTGTTTTGCGTCATTTTTGTTGATCCTCTGCTTCAAAAGACCGCTGAAGGGCCATCGCACCGCGGATGAGGTGGGTCATTCCGAGGCCAACCCCAAACAATGCCCCAACTTTTTCACCCCACACCGGATCCACCAACCCCCCCAGCCACCAGCCCGCTAGGACGTAGCCCACGGTTTGTGTGCCCATGGCGGCCATGCGAACCCCGCGGCCCATGGTGGTTCTTCGATTGCTACCTCTATCCAGATTGGACATAGACATGATGCTACGTCCTCCGAGGCGACTATCCTGTTTCTTCCATGGCCATCTCTGACGAGTCCATTATTGACGTGACCCCAAAGCCTATGGGTGCGGCGGAGGCCATATTCCTGCCGGCCATTGCCAAGGGACTCGGTACGACGTTTCGGCACCTCTTTGGGAATATCACCAAGCCGGGCCAGAACAAAGACAACATTTATGTGGTGCAATACCCCGAAGAAAAACGAGGCGATCGACCGGTCGTAGAAGGCGGGCTGGAGCGTTCGACCTTCCGTGGCGTCCACCGATTGAACAAAGACGAAGATGGTCGGGTGCGTTGCGTGGCCTGCTTCATGTGTGCGACCGCTTGCCCCGCCAACTGCATTCATATCACCGCCGAAGAATCTCCGTGGGATGACCGCGAAAAATATCCCAAGCAATTCGATATCGACGAGCTGCGCTGCATCTACTGCGGTATGTGCGAAGAAGCATGCCCATGCGACGCGATCGAACTGACACCGTTTTACGAAGTTGCTGGCATGTCACGGCAAGAACTCATCTTCGATAAGACCAAATTGCTTGAGGTCTACGACCAAACCATCGAAGAGAAGCCAATGTGATCTTCGCGAACCATCCGTCACCTTTGTCGGGTGGGCACCCATGCGGTCGTTCGGCCACCAATTGCATCAAACTGAATCAACTCGCCTTTGGCCGTGGTGGCCCCTTGCACCCGCCCCCACCGGTTATGGAACAACCATGTTCGGGGGAAACGGTCTTTTTCAGCATTGACTGAACAGGCTTTTTGAATCACCGAAAGGGTTCGGCGAACCAAGAGTTTGGCCTCTTTTTCCGCAAGATCAGCGCCTTGCCGATGCGGGTTTAACCTGGCTTGGTAACACGCTTCATCCGCAATCCAATTTCCGACGCCTGCCAAGAACTTCTGATCCAAAAGCACACTTTTGATCGGGGCTCGACGGCTTTGCAAACGTGCTGACACTTCAGACACATCGATGTCATCCACAACTGGATCGGGGCCAAGACTTGCAATTGGAGGCTCGTGAAGGGGATCCTTGCGTAAACGAAGTCGGCCAAATCGTCGGGGGTCGGTAAAGGCAACCTGCACTTGATTTTCGAGTTGGAACCAGAATTTTTCAAACCTTGGCGGCCACGCCTCCTCGATTGTGCCGTGTGCGACCAGATGCAGCCCTTGTTCACCGCGCACTCGAATTGCTCCGGTCATGCCGAGGTGAACCAAAATTGAAGCCTGATCTACAACCGGAAGCCACAACTGCTTGCCTCGTCGATCTGGGATACCCAGAACACCGCCACGAAACGTGTTTGCAATCTTTCGCGGACTGTCCTCAGCACACACAATCGTGTCTTGAGCGACTCGTACTTTGGCGACGCGCTGACCAACCACAAAGCGTTCGAGCAGAGACCGAGCGTGTTCAACTTCGGGCAATTCAGGCATTCGATCGCCCGTACAAGCCGCGTTCTTGAATCACCGTAAGAACCGATTCAGGAATACCCGCGTCAAGAGCAAGCTGGTCTGAAGTCGACAGTGCCTCGCGCAGTCTGGTGGCCGAAACGTCATCCAGTGGCAAATCCAAAACACAGTGTCTCCACCAACCTGCACGTGGCTGGCCTTGGTCCAACTGTTCCAAAACGGCTTCCAAAGCAGAGCGATCATGCGGCGGCCTTGGGGCAATCGCGGGCTGGGCCAAGTCCAAAATGCCCTCCCAATCGTGCCAACGTCGAAATTGCAACGCTTGGTCGGCACCGATCAAGAATCGAATCGGGGTTTCGGGAAATTCCTCGCGGAAAGAACGCAACGTGTCCACGAAGTAACTGGTGCCGCCTCGCCGTAACTCACGTTGATCAATCTCAGCTTCGGTGCTTTCTCGCAGCAGCGCTTCCAGCATTGCGACGCGATCTGCCGCCGGGGCAGACTCTTCCGTTCGCAATGGATTCTGGGCGGCAGGAATCCAGATGACACGTGAGGCACCGATGGCCTTTGCCGCCAGTTGGGGGAGACACCCGTGGGCCGCATGGGGCGGATCAAACGTCCCGCCATAAAGCAGAAGGGGCAAAGCCATATTCAAATATTAGGTCCACACAGGCATTGGCAAGTTGTCAATCAACCGAACGCCATCCAGCCACGCCGCGATCAATGCCCGGCTGGGACGCGAAAAATCATCCACTGATCGGAGACCTACCGACGAGCGAACCACCGCATATTCCACCTCAAGATCGTGGGATTCCAAGGTTTCACGCATGACTCGCTCAGCGGTCGAAGGGTGGTTCGCGGCTCCCGCCGCTTGGAGCGCGAGATACACCGCGCGAGCCCGTTGCTTGGCTAGTGGAGACAGACGCTCATTTCGGCTGGAACGGGCAAGGCCCTCTGCTTCACGGCACGTCGGCATGGCATGGATTCTCGGACCACCGTCACGATCAACCATTGATTGGACGACCTGGAGCTGCTGCCAATCCTTCTCACCAAAAACAGCCACTTCTGGCCGCACCAAGTCAAACAATCGCTGCACCACACGAAGGACCCCAGCAAAGTGACCGGGTCGGTGGGCGTCTTCTAACCCCGGATGGGTTGCCACACGGGGCAAATCTGGGGTCGCCACATCCTCCCCTTGAGGATAAATCACAGCATTACTTGGCCCCCAGACCAAATCGGCACCAGCCGCTTCGGCCTGAGCCGCATCGGCCTCAAATTGGCGTGGGTAATCGGCATAGTCGTCTTGGTCGTTGAATTGATCGGGGTTCACAAACACGCTGACCACCACCGGGTGCCCCAAATCCTTGGCTTTTCGCACCAACTCCAGATGGCCCTCATGCAAACCACCCATGGTGGGCACGAAGACACCGCCCCAAAACGCGTTTAATCCAGCAATTTCCGTCAGTCTGGCCACGATTTTCACATGGTAGTTGGGCCGAAACAGCAATGTTTGACCGGGTGTCGGCTAGAATGGACTGAATCTAAAAATCATGACTGCCAAAAACAACACCATCTATTTTGACCACTCATCCACGACACCCTGTGACCAGCGGGTCGTCGATGCGATGCTTCCCTACTTCACCACGATTTACGGCAACTCCAGCAGCCGAAATCATGCCTATGGCTGGGAGGCCGAGGATGGGGTTGACACCGCACGAGCCCAAGTCGCAGATCTGCTTGGGGCCCAACCGAAGGAAATTATCTTCACCTCCGGAGCAACCGAGTCGAACAACATCGCCATAAAAGGCGCGGCACGGATGTATGCCAAGGCTCCGGTGGGCTCAGACAATCGTGGGCACATCATCACGGCGATCCATGAACACAAAGCGGTTATCGATCCCTGTCGTCGGCTTGAACGTGAAGGCTTTGAGGTCACCTTCCTTGAACCTGGAGCGGATGGCATCATTACCGCCCAGATGGTGAAAGACGCTATGCGTGAGGACACCATTTTGGTTTCGATCATGTGGGCCAACAACGAATTGGGCACCATCAATGAAGTGCCCTGCATCGGCAAGGCGTGCAAAGAGCACGGAGCCTTATTCCATACCGACGCCACCCAGTGGGTCGGCAAAATGCCTACCGATGTGGAGGCCGACAACATTGACCTGCTGTCCCTATCGGCCCACAAGATGTACGGGCCCAAAGGTATCGGCGCGTTGTACGTCCGCCGGCGTCGACCTCGAGTCCGGCTGGAAGCCATCCAAGATGGTGGGGGTCACGAACGTGGCTTCCGCTCTGGCACACTGAACGTCAGCAGCATTGTGGGTCTTGGTGCAGCATGTGCCATTGCCAAGCAGGAAATGAAAGCCGAAGGCGAACGCCTCAAAGCACTGCGTGACAAGCTTGAAAACGATCTGATGTCACGTCTCGAGGTTGTAGAAGTCAATGGCCACCGCGAGCACAGATTGCCACACCTGACCAACATCTCCTTCGGCTTCGTCGAAGGTGAATCTCTGATGATGGGCATCAAGAACATTGCCTGTTCTTCCGGATCGGCCTGCACCTCGGCTTCGCTTGAACCAAGCTACGTCTTGAAAGCCCTGGGCGTTGGCGACGAATTGGCCCACTCCTCATTGCGACTTTCCTTGGGACGTCACAGCACCGAAGCCGAAGTTGATCAAGCCATCAACGACATTGCCGCAGCTGTGGAACATCTTCGGGCCATGAGCCCTCTGTTCGACCTTTGGAAAGAAGGCGTCGATATTTCCAAAATTGAGTGGCAATCGCACTGAACCAAAGTCGGTTGACCAACGAATGGTCAATTGCGAAAGGAACACCATGGCCTACAGCGACAAAGTAATTGAACATTTTCAGCAACCACAAAATGTGGGATCTTTCGGCACCTCCTCAGATGTCAAAGACCGTTCTGATATCGGAGTCGGCATCGTTGGGGCCCCAGAGTGTGGCGACGTGATGCAGCTCCAAATCAAAGTTGACGACTCCGGAAAGATCGAAGACGCCAAATTCAAATGCTTTGGCTGTGGCTCAGCCATTGCCTCATCTTCCTTGGCGACTGAATGGATCAAAGGCCGAACAGTGGATGAAGCCTTGGAAATTAAGAACACCGAGATTGTGGAAGAACTGGCGCTTCCACCAGTCAAAATCCACTGCTCAGTGTTGGCCGAAGATTCGATCCGTACGGCCATTAATGACTGGAAAGAGAAAAATGGCCACAAGGTTGAAGACGACCACCACCATCATCATTGAATGGCATCATTGATCTAAGTTTGACTCCTGCTCCTGCTCCTGCTCCTGCTCCTGCTCCACCGAATCGAACGCGAAGGAAAACACCATGTCCGTGATTGTCACCCCAACCGCCATCAAAGAAGTTGGCGACATTATGAAGCAACAAAGCCTCAACCCTGAGACCACCTGCCTTCGGGTTGGCGTCAAGGGTGGTGGATGCTCGGGCTTCTCGTATCTCCTCGACCTGACAGAAAATCAGAAGGAAACAGATGAAATCTGGACCTGTCAAGCCATGGTTGTTGACGGGAAGGCCACTGAGGCCGCCGAAGACGCAGGCGATTCTGACAGTCTGGTGAAAATCCGGGTGATCTGTGACCCCAAGAGCTTTCTCTATCTCAACGGAACCACCGTTGATTTCCGTGATGAACTGATGGGCCGAGGGTTCGTGTTCAACAACCCGAACGCAAACGCCACCTGTGGCTGCGGGTCCTCATTCTCCGCCTGATCCTGCTGAAATCTGGCTGAGGAAGCGGTGTCAGAGAGCCGATATGGCTCTTATGCGTCTTGATCTCGCCATCTCCGCCGTTCGGCAAGCCTCGCTTGCCGCAAAATCTATCCAACAGGATCTGGGGCGAGTCGCCGAATTGGCCAAGGATGACCGGTCTCCGGTCACCGTTGCCGACTTTGCGGCCCAAGCAATCGTTTCCTCAATCCTGCGTGATGCAGATCCCGAGACTCCTCTCGTAGGTGAAGAAACAAGTGCGGCCCTCCGCACTCCGCAAAATACTGCCCTGCTGGAACTTGTGACGCAAGCGGTATCCGAGGCCCTCGGCCATCGCACTCCGGAGGATGTTCTGTCACTCCTTGACCACGGAGGCCATGATGCCACCGGTCCGGAGTACTGGGTGCTTGATCCCGTAGATGGAACCAAAGGATTTCTGAGGGGTGAGCATTTTGCGGTCGCATTGGGGCTCGTCTCTGCGGGCAAACCAACACTGGGGGTCCTTGGCTGCCCCAATCTGCACACCGATGCTGATCAGAGCCCTGAAGCGGTCGATGGGGATGGTGTCATTGTTGCCGCTGCAACCGGCGAGGGCTGTGCGACTGGAGGAATGACCGGCGCACTCACCCAGATCCAACGAACAGCTTGTGACGGACTGGTTCGGGTGTGCACCTCGGTTGAAGCAGCTCATACTGACCACACCGCGGTGGACGACGCAATGCAAGCGTTGGGCCGAGAATGGACCGGGGTCCGTCTGGATTCCCAGGCAAAATACGGGCTTCTGGCACGTGATCAAGCTGACGCCTATCTGCGCTTACCGCGGCCAGGAAAGCGGTATGTCGAGCGAATTTGGGACCACGCCGGAGGAGCTCTGGTGGCGATGGAGTCTGGAACAACCGTGACGGACATCCACGGCAAGCCTCTCGATTTTGGCCATGGTCGCGGACTTGAACAGAACACAGGTGTCATCGCAGCAGCGCCAGAGATTCATGCCGCACTGCTCACCGCAGTGGGGGCTTCCGCATGACCCTCGAGGGCATCTTTGTCATCGGTGTCATCGGTCTGGTGACAATCGCTCTGATGAGCCGCCGGATTGGTGTGGATACTGCCATGGTCGGCGGTCTGCTGTTGCTGCTGCTGGCCGACCAAATTCTGGGTGCGAATCGCATCCTGCCCATCCAAGATGGCCTGTCTGGATTTAGCCACAAAGCAGTGGTGATGATTGGAGCCCTTTACGTCGTTGCTGCTGGCCTCCGAGAGACCGGCGGTGTGCATCTCATCGCAAGCAAATTGCTAGGTCGCCCCAAAGGTCTCTTTAGCGCACAGCTCCGGTTAATGATTCCGGTGGGACTTTTGTCAGGCCTGATGAACAACACACCACTGGTCGCTATGTATCTCCCAATTTTGGGGGACTGGTGCCGACGACTCCGGCTTTCGCCTTCGCGCCTCTTTATCCCATTGTCATTCGCCGCCATCTTTGGTGGCGCTTTAACTTCTATCGGCACCTCATCCAACATCGTCATTCTTGAGATGCTGTTGGATCAAGAAGGTCGAGAAGATGTGTTGATCTCATCACCGGAAGCGCCGCTTCGCTTGATCCAAGATGGCGTGCCGTCATTCCTTGCCATCGGAGCAGTGGGGCTCCCATTGATGGTCTTGGGGATCTTGGTCGTTGCGGTCACCAATCGGAAACTGCTTCCTGAGCGCCAACCTGCGGATCCTCCAAGTTTGGATACACGTGACTATCAACTGGCCATGCGAATTCGAAGTGATGCGCCATTCGTTGGCAAAACTGTTGAAGCCGCTGATCTGCGACATCTGCCAGGTGTGTACTTAACTCGAATCGAACGTGAAGGAAGAGATATTCCCGCCCCCGGCCCCGAAGAAACCCTTTTGGAAGGCGATTTGTTGTGGTTCACCGGTGTCCTTGACTCCGTTCGCGATCTCAGAAACATCCGGGGACTCGAAATGCTTGACGGTCAAGCACGCAAAGTCCAAGGGGCACATCAGTTGCGAACTTTGGTTGAAGCAGTGGTGTCTTGGGACTCTGAATTTCAAGGAAAGTCTGTACGTGAAATTGGATTCCGTACGCGATTCAATGCCGCGATCATTGCCGTACGTCGCGGGGGAGTACCTCTAGAAGGAAAAATTGGTGACATGGTTCTGGAGCGAGGAGACACTCTTCTTCTCGATACCAACGAGAAGTTTCTAACCGATGGGCAAGCGCGTGAACAATTCGATGTGATCTCTCGCGTTCAGGATTCCCGGCCCCCCA
>PAAU01000046.1 GCA_002699445.1 Micrococcales bacterium
TAAACGTACCTACCTTTTCGGAGCCAGAACGATATCTAAGGCCGCTGGACTTGGTGTTGTACAGCAGTGCGTCAGCATCCTGCAGTCGGACCTGACATGGGGACAAGAGGAGATTCGGATCGAGCCCACATTCAGAAATATCAGGATTGATGTACGGAATACCGAAAACTCGATTGAAGCCGATATCGGCGTTGTTCACCAATGACGCTGTCTTATAGTTCATGCCCTGCTTCTTGAGAGCCTTCTGCAGAATCTTGCGGTAGTTGTATTGGGGAAGATTTACGCCATCGGGCTCCTTAGAAACAACCCAATTCGTGAGTTCGTTTAAAGCAATGACGTCAGGATTGTGAGCCTTGATTGTTTTAGCGATCCATTTCGCTCGCTGCGGAAAGTTTGTTGCCTGCGCTGTGTCGTAGACCTCTGACGCAGCCTCGAGGAAGTCAACGATCGTCGCATCGGGATCTGCTGCGGCCTGTAGCGCCGGGCTCAGTGATCCTCCGAGGTAGAGATTTAGGGTCATAGTTCGCATGGCATTGCTGGACTTGCTGGGTGCGGATGCCTGATCAGGCGCGCCCTGAGCGGCAGTGGCTCCTAATGACATGGCCGTGGCGGCCAAACCGGTAGCAGCGGCTAATGCGATTGACCGATTGCGAAACTTGCCCATGGTCTACCTCCTGAGTTCTGACGCCACCCTGACAGGAATACGGCTGGATTTCTTGCCGTTGCGCCTTTTGGGGCGTCTAGTGGCGCAGGCTATTTCGCGGTTGCGGCCGCTTGGCGATAGAGCCGTCCTGCACGATAAGACGAGCGAACCAAGGGGCCGGATAGCACTCCGGCAAAGCCCAACTGTTCTGCTTCCTTTTGAAAAGAAACGAACTCCTCGGGTTTCACCCAGCGATCCACGGGGTGGTGTCGCTCGGATGGCCTCAGGTACTGAGTGATGGTCAGCAAGTCACAACCGTGCTCTCGCAGGTCGTGAAGTGCTTCAGTGATTTCTTCGGTTGTTTCGCCCATGCCTAGAATCAGATTGGACTTAGTGATCAAGCCGTACTCTTTGGCCGCCTTGATGACATCCAATGAACGCTGATAACGGAAAGCGGGTCGAATACGTTTGAAGATCCGGGGCACCGTTTCCACATTGTGGGCCAGGACCTCTGGCTGGGAGTTAAAGACCTCAGTTAACAGTGACCGCTCCCCGGAAAAGTCTGGAATCAGCAATTCGACTCCCGCCGGAGATGTGGCGTGAATGCGTCTCACTGTTTCCGCGTAGAGCCAGGCGCCCTGATCAGGTAAATCGTCGCGAGCGACGCCGGTCACGGTGGCATATTTCAGATCCATGGTGGCGACACTGTCCGCTACCCGCTGGGGCTCGCCGCGATCCAGTGGTGCCGGCCTGCCCGTATCGATCTGGCAGAAGTCGCAACGTCGAGTGCATTGTTCGCCCCCGATCAGAAATGTTGCTTCACGATCCTCCCAACATTCATAAATATTGGGGCAGCCTGCTTCTTGGCACACGGTGTGCAGACCTTGCTCCTTGACCAAGTTACTGATTTGCAGGTATTCAGGTCCGGTTCGGAAGGTCGTTCGAATCCACGGAGGCTTCCGCTCCACCGGTGTCTCGGCGTTGCGGCGCTCAATTCGCAGAAGCGGCTTTTCTGTTGTCACGCCCCTAGCCTAGGCGCGACCCGGGCACGGGGCCACATGCACCTAAGGAGTTATGAGCGTGTGGCAGTGTCCATCGGCTGTCGCAGCTCCTGCTTCAAGGAATGAGCCACCTGCAACGCTGTTATGTCGTCGTCAGTTTCTCGGCTGAGGGAGGTGACACCTGCATCGGAAATTCCACAGGGAATGATGGAGTCGGCCCAGCTTAGATCGCAATCGCAGTTAACCGCGAAGCCGTGCATGGTTACTCCCTGCGAGACGCGGACTCCGACAGCCGCAATCTTGTTGTCGCGACCATCACCTGAAACCCACACGCCCGAGCGATCCGCTACTCGGCCGCTGCCCACTCCGAACTGAGCGCAAAGAGTAATAAGTAGAGACTCCATTTCCCTGATGTGGGCGACCACATCCATGGGGTGCGGGAGACGCAGTATGGGGTATCCGACCAGTTGGCCCGGACCATGCCAAGTGATTCGGCCACCGCGGTCTACGTTGACAACTTCACTATTGTCGGTGGGTAAATCTTCTGGTCTAGTTCGCGATCCCGCCGTATATACCGGCTCATGCTCCAACAAGAGCAAAGTGTTGGGGCTCTCGCCAGAAACAACTTCTTGGTGCAGCTCACGCTGCAGATTCCAGGCTTCTTCGTAGGGAATAAGTCTGGTACCGAGATCAACCTCGACAACATGTATCCCGTGTAGCTGAGTTGCTTCGATCACTGGGTCAGATTACGCCCGCTAGAGCTGCATTGCCGCCAGCGCCTGTTCAATTGTTGGGTGCTGCCATTGGAACCCCGCGGCGGTGAGCGCGCCGGGACTCACCCCTTGACTCATGGTGACTTCTTGGGCGAAGCCACCTAACGCTACTCGCAGAGCAAACTTCGGAACTGGTAACACAGTAGGCCGGTCAAGTAACTCGCCAAGTGCCTTGGTGGCTTGGGCATTCGTCACTGGCTCCGGTGCCACCAGATTGACCGGTCCTTCGATCTCGTTGTGGATGCAAAACTTGATGGCACCGACTTCATCATCAATCGAAATGAAAGACCACCATTGTTTGCCTGAGCCGATTCGACCGCCTATCCCTTTTCGAAAAATCGGAATCATCTTTCCAAAGGCGCCGCCACCACTGCTGGCAACGAGTCCAGTTCGGATGAAAGCGACTCGTCTGCCTGCTCTCCGAGCGGGCTCCGCTGCATCTTCCCAATCACGAACCACGTGGGCCAGGAACGTATCCCCTAATGCGCCGGATTCATCGACGATTTCCGTACCGGTGTCGCCGTAGTAACCGATTGCAGAGCCGCTGATTAGTACAGGGTCACCGGGCAGATCTGCAACAGCATGTGCAATAGCGGCGGTTCCGTCGACACGAGAAGAGAGAATCAGTCGTCGATACTCTTCGTTCCAGCGTCGATCACCAACCCCGGCTCCGGCTAGGTGAACGACTGCGGTGATGGACTTATCCGCCAATGCCTTCATATCAACGGATCGCTTTGCTGGATCCCAGCTGACCTCGTCTGGTGCGGTGGCCGGGCGACGAACCAGACGAACAACATCTGTTCCTTCCGCGGTCAGTGAGGTTGCTAATGCAGTGCCGATAAGTCCACTCGCACCAGTGATTGCCACAGCCATGCCGTTACCTTCCGTTGGGGATGGGTGAGTTAGAGGCCAACTTCGTCATCGAACGCGCCTTCTTCTAGGCGGTTCTTGACTGTGACGAGGAAACGAGCGGCATCAGCGCCGTCTACGAGTCGATGGTCGTAGGTAAGTGACAGGTACATCATGGAATGCACCGCAATCACATCGCCGCCGTCGGAGCCAGGAATAACAACCGGCCGTTTGTTCACCGTTCCGGTTCCCAAGATGGCAACCTGCGGCTGGTTGATGATTGGGGTATCGAAGAGCGCGCCCCGACTCCCGGTGTTTGTCAACGTGAAGGTGCCGCCTGAAAGTTCGTCAGGCGTAACGCGGTTGGTTCGAGTTCGGTCGGCAAGATCGGCGATACGGCGTGCTAAACCAGCCAGGTTCAATTCGCCAGCATCTCGAATTACTGGGACGAGCAGTCCACGTTCAGTATCAACGGCGACACCCAGATCTTCATTACCGTGGTAAGTGATCTCGTTGTTGTCGGGGTCAATTGACGCATTTAGGTTTGGGTGAATCTTGAGGGCTTCGATCACCGCTAGCGCAAAGAACGGAAGAAAGGAAAGCTTAACGCTTTCGCGCTGTTGGAACTGCTCCTTGACACGGTCTCGAAGTCGGGCAATGGCGGTCACGTCCACTTCGACCACCGTGGTTAATTGAGCGGACGTGTGCAACGACTCGACCATACGATCCGCGATGACCCTGCGTAGCCTAGTCATCGGCGCCCTGGTACCCCTCAAGGTGGAAGCAGACTCGCTGGCTTGCGCAGGAGTTATTCGGGCGGGACTTGTCGTAGCTGGTCCCGGTTGTGCGACGGGAGCGGACGTTGGAGTTTGGCTCTCCGCGATGACCCGTTCCACGTCTTGGCGTCGGATACGGCCTCCGACGCCCGTGCCGGAAACAGTGGCTAGGTCCACGTTGGCTTGGGCTGCCAATTTTCGGACGAGCGGAGTGACGTACGAAGCTGCTGCAGCGACCTGATTCTGGTCAGCCTCGGTATCTGAGGCAGAAGGAGCCGCACTGGGGGTGGGCGGGGTGCCCTGGGAGACAGGAGGCTGAGGTGCGGTCGGCGGTGGTGCGCTTGCCGCTGGTGGCTGTTGTTCGGGCGTTGGGGTTGCCGCGGGGGGAGTCGCTATCTGAGGTTCGGGCGCGGCCGGAGCAGATGCTGGTGATCCGCTGGTAGCTGTTTCGGTGCCGATAACCGCGAGCACGGCACCGATCTCGACGACATCATCTTCTCCAGCGGCGATAGACAAAAGGGTGCCGCCGACAGGAGCCGGGATCTCGGTATCAACCTTGTCAGTCGATATTTCTAACAGAGGTTCGTCCATGTCCACGGTTTCGCCAACTTGTTTCAACCAGCGGGTGACGGTGCCCTCGGTGACCGATTCGCCAAGCTCTGGCAGGGTGACCTCGGTACCTGAGCCAGTTGGTGCAGATGCAGGGACGGACTCGGTAGTTGACGGTGCGACGGTCTCTGCGGGAGCAGCGGGGGGTGCCATCGCCGGCGGTGTGGGACGGGGCGGCTCTGGGGTAGCTGGGGCAGCTGGTGTGCTGGGTGCAGGTTCTGCGGGTTCAGTGCCGATGGTGCCCAAGACTCCGCCAACCTCAACGATGGCGTCATCGGGGGCCTCGATGGAATGCAGAACACCTGCTACCGGCGAGGGAATTTCCGTGTCGACTTTGTCAGTAGAAACCTCCAGCAAAGGTTCGTCCATATCGACGGTTTCGCCTATTTGCTTCAGCCATCGGGTGACGGTTCCCTCGGTAACGCTTTCTCCGAGCTGGGGCATCGTTACGGGAGTCGACACTGCAACTTCTCCTTACCTGGGGCCGGGCCGGCCCCGTTCCTATCTTTGCGCGATCTGGCGGCCTGATGTGTGAATTAACAGCCGAATCGCCCGACTGTTCGGCTGGAACTTACCCATGGGCGTGAAGTGGCTTACCAGCCAATGCCAAATGGGCCTCACCGAGCGCCTCGTTTTGGGTGGGGTGGGCATGCAGCAAACTCGCCACATCCTCTGGCAAGGCTTCCCAGTTGTAGATGAGTTCTGCTTCACCTATCTGTTCCCCCATCCGACTTCCCACCATGTGAAGACCAACGACTGGACCATCAACGAGACTCACGAGCTTGATGAACCCAGTAGTCGAAAGGATTTGGCTCTTACCGTTACCGCCGAGGTTGTACTCGTAGGTCTTAATGGCGTCCTTACCGTATTTCTCTTCGGCCACATCTTGGTTGAGCCCTACGGACGCAACTTCTGGTTCGCAATAGGTGACTCGTGGAATTCCAGCCTCATCGATGGGGTTGGGATTCAGGCCGGCGAGATGTTCGGCGACAAAGATTCCCTGGGCGAAGCCCCGATGAGCAAGTTGTAGTCCAGGCACTATGTCGCCGACTGCATACACGCCAGGAATACTGGTTTGTAGGTGGTCATCGGTCATGACCCAGCCGCGGTCCATCGTCACACCCTGTTCAGCAAAGCCCATCCCGGAAGTACTGGGACCGCGGCCGACCGCAACCAACATCACATCCGCTGTATGGCTCGTGCCATCTTCCAGAGTCGCGGTCACGGAGTTCTCGTCGGCCACGGCACCGGAAAGTCGAGCTCCCGTGACCGACTTGATCTTGCGCTTGCGGAATGCACGCTCAAGAGCTTTCGATGATGCAGGATCTTCGGCTGGGACTAATCGAGGCAGGGCCTCAATAATGGTCACTTCCGAGCCGAATGAGCGCCAGACACTGGCGAACTCCACGCCGATGACGCCCCCACCTAGGACTATCACCGAGTTGGGGATCCAATCCAACTCCAGCGCCTGATCGCTCGTCATTATTCGGCCACCTATTTCTAGGCCCGGCAGGCTCTTGGGGTAAGAGCCCGTACCGAGAACGATCGCGCGCCCCACATACGCCTCATTCCCAACGGTCACTGTGTTCGGTGCAGTCAGGGTTCCCGTGCCCTCCACGTAGGTGATGCCGCGTCCGTTGACCAGCCCAGTAAGGCCCTTATAGAGCCGGGCGACGACTGAGTCTTTATAGGAGTTGACTCCATTCATGTCGATGCCGGAAAGAGTCGCTTCGATTCCGAATGAGGCTGACTCTCGCGTACTATCGGCGACCTCGGCTGAATGCAGCAGAGCCTTGGTAGGAATACATCCCTTGTGCAGACATGTGCCACCCAGCTTGTCGCGCTCGATGAGCGCCACGTTCATACCGAGTTCGGCGGCCCTTAAGGCGCAGGCGTAACCGCCACTGCCGCCTCCCAAGATCACAATGTCGTAGTTGCCCTGCTGTGGTTCGGACACGAATCCCTCCAAAGGTGTCTCATCAATGCTCCCACTTGCTGCGTCTCTGTGCCGACTACGCCCCGAAAAGATGGGAAAGAAACGTACTAGTCGCTGTCACGCAGGTGCTGCGCCAGCGTTCGGACTGCGAAGCCAGTGCCCCCGCGCTGGACATAACCATAGGCTTTGCTGTCGTTGAAAGCGGGCCCGGCGATATCCAGATGGACCCAAGGGGTGTCATCGGGAACGAACTCAGCAAGGAACAAACCCGCAGTCAGCATGCCGCCATTTCGATCGCCAATATTCGCGATATCGGCCATTGGCGAGTCCAGCGACGACCGCAGTTGTGGCGGTAACGGCATGGGCCACAACGATTCACCTGCGCGAGCGCCAGCGGCCACGATATCGGAACGCAAAGAGTCGTTATTGCCCATTGCGCCCGCGACATGAGGTCCGAGCGCCACTAGTTGTGCCCCGGTAAGGGTAGCGACATCGATGATTTCGTCGGGTGTCTGCTTGCTTGCTTCGATGAGGGCATCGGCCAAGACCAGACGGCCCTCCGCGTCAGTATTTAGGACTTCGACGGTCTTGCCCCCACGGATTGTGATGACATCGCCAGGTCGTTGGGCGGTTCCACTCGGCATGTTCTCGGCCAGCGCCAGCCAGCCGGTGACCGCGATCGGCAGTTTCCAGTCGGCCGCCAACTTCACAGCCCCGAGAACTGCTGCTGCACCACCCATATCCGCTTTCATCCACTCCATAGCCTTGGCGGGTTTTAGTGATAGTCCACCGGAATCAAACGTGATCCCCTTACCAACCAGCGCCACGTGACGTTTGGCCTTGGCTGGTCGGTATTGCAGCCGCACCAACCGCGGCGGATGTATCGAACCTTGTCCCACTGCGGTGAGTCCACCGAAGTTACCGCGTCGAAGTTGCGCATCCGACCAAACCTTCACCGCTACCGGTGAGCCCTGGAATGTGTCACGGCAAATCTGAGCCATGGTTTCTGGCACGAGATCGTTGGGAGCAGCATTCACAAGGTCTCGAGCAAGGTTGACGGCTGAAACGAGTTTGCTCGCGTCGCCCACGGCAACTCGGCTCGGTCCGTTAACGCTGTGACCCAGCGCTACCGTTATGCGCCGAGGTTCGGCAACGTCATCATTTCGATAACGCGTGTATCGATAAGAACCTAAGCCAGCTCCCTCAGCGAGTGCCCGCAGCTGGTCGGGGTGCGCTTTCGAAGCGGCTACAACGACATCGGAGCCCGCAGGCACCGCTCGCAGCGCGGCCCCGATGGCTTGTCGAACTGATTCATCTGAACCGTCTTGGCCAACAACCGCTATGACTATCGAATCGGCTTTGACGCTGGCATCGCCAGGCAAGCGGATGGCAGCCGTGCTGCCCGCATCGGTGACTGCGGTCCCCGCCGATGCGATTCGGCGCGCAATCGGGGAACTGAGCCCGGCCAGTGAGGAAAAAGCGAGTCGCTTTTCTCGCCAATGTCCTGGTAATACCAAAACGGATCCCGCGGTGTCCGCCGGGGCCTTGGCCGTTAACCGAATGGGGGTCACAGTCTCACCTCATTGTTCTTACTGGGTCTGCTTCTCGAAGGTTAGCGTCAGTGCACTAGCGTCGAGGTCATGTCACCCTTGGAGCCTGCCGAACTTTCATCACAACGGCAACATGAACTCCAGCACACACCGCTTCACGCTTGGCATGTCGCCTCGGGCGCGAAGATGGCGGATTTTGCAGGTTGGGAGATGCCTATCGAGTTTCCGCTGGGAACAGTTTCGGAACACCGATCCGTCCGCGCCGGGTGCGGTCTGTTTGACGTCTCCCACATGGGGTTGCTCAGTATCGAAGGGCAGCAGGCTGTTGCCGAGTTGAACCAACTGCTCACGAACGATCTTGACCGGTTGGCTGATCGCGACGTGCAATACACACTCTTGTGCGACGAGCTCGGTGGCGTAGTCGACGATATGTTGGCGACTCGGTTAGCCGCAGACCGGATCTTGCTGGTTCCCAATGCGGCAAACTCTGTTGCTGTCTTTGCGCTGCTTCAGTCGTCGCTACCCGACGCCACCGTGGTCGACATGTCGGCCGATTGGGGACTTATCGCAGTGCAAGGACCAGGTGCGCGTTCGGCACTGTCGGGGATCGGTCTGGATTCTGAAATCAAATACATGACCGCAACAACGGCTGATTATCAGGGGCGAGAAATCATCATTTCTCGCACCGGATACACGGGGGAACAAGGTTACGAGGTATTGGTGCCCCGATCTTTGACCCAGCAGCTATGGGAGCAGTTGTTGGATCAACCGGGAACTACCCCATGCGGCCTGGGAGCTAGAGATACTTTGCGGACCGAAATGGGCTACCCGTTGCATGGTCAAGATATTGGGGCATCGATCGACCCGCTGACGGCCGGTCTCTCCTGGGCAGTAGCCTGGGAAACCGATTTTCGAGGCCGCAACAAACTCCAGCAGTTACGAGCGGAGGGACCGAAACATCGGCTGTGCGGCGTCTTGCTACAAGGCAGGGGAGTGCCTCGCCCGGGCATGAAGGTTCTGCGAGACGGAGAACCGATCGGTGTTGTTACCTCGGGGACCTTCTCGCCGTCGCTCCGACAGGGGATAGCGATAGCACTGTTGGACCCTCGTATTCAGATTGGTGACGAGGTAGATCTTGATGTTCGGGGCCGAGCGGTTCAGGCGGTTGTCACGAAACCGCCGTTTGTCGACGCGTCGCCGAGGTAAGCCCAGTGAGTCCTCTCGATGTGGCTGAGAGGCACCGGTTGGGTTGAGTAGCTAACTAGACCGCAGCAAGCTGTCGCCCGGCTTCCATCACGCGATCTGCAAATCTCTCTCCAGGTGACTCGCCGAATCGTGCTACTGGACCAGAGATAGAAACTGCGGCGAGAGCTCGACTATTTCGGGCAAGCACCGGCGCAGAAACGGATGCGACTTCAGGCTCTCTCTCGCCGATACTTGCCGCCCACCCTCGCTCACGCACTGATTGCAACTGTTGGACGCTAAACGCTGCTGTCGCTGGCGGGACATTAGGTTGATTGTCTCCACCCCAGGCGAGAAGAACTTGCGCCGCTGACCCAGCTGACATTGTCAAAGCTGCGCCTTGCGGAACTGTGTCACGTAGACCGGAGGCTAAGTCCACAGCAGCAGTACAGACTCGGCGTTCGCCCACCCTTTGGTAAAGCTGCGCGCTTTCCCCGGTGTCGTCTCTCAACTGAGTAAGAATATCCAGCGATCGTCGGGCAAGATCTGTCTTACCTGCAGCCTCGGCAAGTTCTTCAACCCGACCGCCAATGTGAAACTGTCCCTGAGGGTTCCGCGCGATGAGTCCATGTTGTTCCATAGCTAAAGCAAGGCGATGCGTGGTGGGCCTCGGAATCCCGGTGGCATCGGATAAGTCATTCAGAGTTAAGGGGTGTATTTCGAGGGCATCAAGAATGGCTACCGCTTTGTCTAGCACGCCGACTTTGGTACTCTTGTCCACAACATGAGAATAGCATCTCAATATATGAGATTCATTCACAACGATCATAAGTCAATACAGATGATGACCGGTTCAAGAAAGTTGGTGTCGGTCGGGTTACCTCGCAGGACTGTGCGGGGCAACGGAAACCCAGCGTCGACACGCAGCAACCTCAGGAGCGAACGGGTACACCACATTCTGTTACCGGGGATTCGAAGGAGATCGAGATATGGGTTTAACGCTCGCCGAAAAGGTATGGCGCGATCATTTAGTGAGTAGTGGACAAAACGACGATCCAGACTTGTTGTATATCGATTTGCATTTGATCCATGAGGTCACGAGCCCGCAGGCCTTTGAAGGGCTCCGGCTTGCCAAGCGTCCGGTGCGACGTCCAGATTTGACGTTAGCGACGGAAGATCACAATGTTCCTACCCAAAATATTGAGTTGCCCATCGCGGATCCCATCAGTCGGGCGCAAGTCGAGGCCTTGCGTGAAAACTGTGCCGAGTTTGGAGTGCCCTTGTACTCGTTGGGGGATGAAGAGCAAGGCATCGTCCACGTCGTTGGTCCGCAACTGGGATTGACCCAGCCGGGCATGACTGTGGTGTGCGGCGATTCACATACGTCAACTCACGGCGCTTTCGGAGCACTGGCTTTTGGCATAGGCACGAGTGAAGTTGAGCATGTGTTAGCCACTCAGACCCTGTCGCTCAAGCCGTTCAAGACGATGGCGGTAACGGTAGACGGTGAGTTACCAGCAGGAGTCACAGCGAAGGACGTCATCCTGGCGGTTATCGCAAAGATCGGCACGGGTGGCGGGCAAGGGCATGTCATCGAATACCGTGGCGCTGCCATTGAGTCATTGTCGATGGAAGGACGAATGACTATTTGCAACATGTCGATTGAAGCAGGAGCGCGAGCGGGCATGATCGCGCCGGATGCTACGACTTTTGACTACATCGAGGGTCGGCCTCATGCACCTGCCGGTGAGGAGTGGGACGAGGCTGTTGAGTATTGGCGTGGCCTTGGTACCGATCAGGATGCAGAGTTTGATACCGAGATCGTTCTAGATGGGAGTGCACTCACTCCCTACGTCACGTGGGGAACGAATCCAGGTCAGGGTCTACCGCTAGCGGCTTCAGTACCTGATCCCGGGCAGATTGTTGATGATCACGAGAAGGTCGCCGCAGAACGCGCCCTGCAATACATGGATCTTCAACCTGGGACTGCGCTGCGCGATATCGACGTAGACGTTGTGTTCGTTGGTTCATGTACGAACGGTCGAATCGAAGACTTACGCGAAGTCGCAGAGCTTCTTCGAGGCCGAACTGTGGCGGACGGTCTGCACATGTACGTTGTGCCGGGATCGGTACGTGTTGGTCTACAAGCCGAAGAAGAAGGGCTGGTTGAGGTGTTTCAACGAGCTGGCGCTGACTGGCGCAATGCGGGTTGTTCTATGTGTCTGGCCATGAATCCAGACAAACTGCGACCTGGTCAACGGGCGGCATCTACGTCGAACCGAAACTTCGAAGGTAGGCAAGGCCCTGGTGGTCGTACGCACCTCGTATCACCGCAGGTAGCGGCCGCCACGGCAGTATCGGGGAAATTGGCTTCACCGGCAGACCTGGCCTGATTTGAACTGAGAGGACGAGAGGAATAGCGATATGGAAAAGTTCACCGTGCACAATGGCACCGGCGCTCCGCTACGTCGCAGCAATGTAGATACGGACCAAATTATTCCTGCGGAGTATCTAAAGCGGATAACGAGATCAGGTTTCGGCGATGGCCTGTTTTCCGCATGGCGCGAGGATCCCGAGTTCGTATTGAACAAAGAGCATCACACCGAGGCCAGCATTCTCATTGCAGGTCCAGACTTCGGTACTGGGTCATCGAGAGAGCACGCAGTCTGGGCTCTGCAGGACTATGGCTTTGAAGTAGTTATATCGTCGCGATTTGCGGACATCTTTCGTGGCAATGCAGGTAAGAGTGGTTTGCTCCCTGCCTTAGTTGAAGCCGAAGTCGTTGAAAAACTCTGGGAGTTAGTAGAGGACGACCCCACGGCGGAGATTGAAATCGATCTCATCGAACTTAAGATTCGGGCGGGTGACCTGGAAGCTGAGTTCGTGGTTGATGGGCACGTCAGACATCGTATGTTGCAAGGCTTGGATGACATCGGAATCAGTTTGGGGCAAGCAGAAGAAATCGACTCATTTGAAAAGAATCGTCCTGTCTTCAAGCCAACTACCGTCTGAAGATTCATTGCCCCAACTGAGCAAAAACCCACAAAAACTTGGCTTTTTCGCAATTTCCGCCCCGAAACAGGGCCAAGCACCGGGTTTCTTGTCTTTTTTTCGTGGCGGCTATGGTCAACGGTTGCGCTAAGCACTAGCGTCGGGTCAGTCGAATAACGACCAAACTTGACGAAGGAGTGCACTCTCGTGAACAGGGCAGAGTTCATTGAAAACCTGGCAGCCCGCCTGGAAACCAATAAAGCAGAAGCAAATAAAGCATTGAACGGAGTGCTCGACGAGATTCGGCACGCTGTTTCTCGTGGTGAGGAAGTTCGTCTTTCTGGACTAGGAGTTTTTGACAGCGTCAAGCGTGAGGCTCGGAAAGCTCGGAATCCACAGACCGGTGAAACTATCCGGATCAAGGCAACCCGCGTGCCCAAGTTCCGACCTAGTGCGGACTTCAAGGCGCTAGTTTCCGGTGCGCGCAAGGCGGTATCAGATCGCACCACAGCCGCGAAGAAGGCTGCGAAGAAGAGCACTGCGAAGAAGAGCACTGCGAAGAAGAGCACTGCGAAGAAGAGCACTGCGAAGAAGAGCACTGCGAAGAAGAGCCCTGCGAAGAAGA
>PAAU01000047.1 GCA_002699445.1 Micrococcales bacterium
ACACGCGCCGCCATGACTGTCGTCTTTCCAGTACCTGCTCCCGCCACGATGAGTTGCGGCGATAGTGGCGCAGTCGCAGCCGCCAGCTGTTCATCACTGAAAGGAATGCCCAGCACCTGACTGAGTTCTCGTGGATCGTGCATCACTGGGCATCTCCCTTGGCAGGGCAGCTGTTCACAAAGTCGCAGGTACGGCACCAGGCACCCAGTCGAGCGGGGTAACGCTCATCTCGCACCATCTCCCCCAACGACGACAAGTGCTCCACTTGATCGGCTAGCACCGTGGGGGACTGTTGAATAACTTTTGGGCCATCTGGATTGTCCGCACGTCTGCCCGCATCAATGTTCAAATGAACGTATCCAGCACCACCACCGATGCTGTCGTTTTCGACTACATCTGCTGGTGATCCGTAGGCGAGGCCCAGCTGGTAGGTGCGCAGCTGCTGGCTTTCCTCTGTCTCCGCTACTGCATAGGGAGTCCGCTTCGTTTTGAAATCCCACACAACGTTAGGACCGTCGATCGATCGCTCAACCAAATCCATCCGACCAATAATTCGGATATCAAACCCTGCATCCGGCAAAGGTACAAGGACATCAAGACCTACCTCGCTTTCGATCTCATGCCAACGGCCCGCCATCCATTCCCGAGCTCGCTCAAGTGCCTCGAGAGCGGCAACGCGTTCGCTGGCGGCACGCCATTCAGCGTCATATCCATCGCTTTGCCACAAACTGTCCAGAAGCTGTTCAAGGTCGAGGGAATTCCCGGCCTGCTCAGCTGCGATGAGCTGAGACACCGCTTCATGAACAATCTCGCCGAATCGAGCAGCCGGGCCACTGGGCCGACCGCCACGCGCCTCACGATTCCAGAACCACCGCAACGGACAGTCAGTCAGAGCAGCTACCGCTGAAGCGGAAAGCGCAATCGGGGCCTCCCTATCTCTCACCGGAACCGGTGCAGTTGTCCAATCTGAGACTCCTGGCCATCTCGCTGGAATGGCCGCGGGCACCAAGGGCACGCCATTCTCCGCAGCACGTGCCAACTGGGCAGCACTACGGGCGGCACTGGACCGATTCGTCGGATCTTGAGCTACCCAGCGCAACCGAGCCAATATTTCTCCTGGCGAGTAAGGCACATCTGGTTGCCCAGAAACCGGCTGCCATTCCTGGCCGGTCTCAGTTGCCAGAGTGGCGGGTGGATCAGCCTCACCGCCGGCAGCACAGAGAACGACGTCGGCTGAGCTGCGACCCAAGGCCATGCTTAAGAGTCGACGTTCCTCTCCTGCAGACAGTTCGGTAGGACCCACGAGTAGCTCTGAAGTAGTAAGCCGACCTAGTTGAATCAGTCCTTCGCCGGGGTGACCACCGCCGAATACCGATTCCTGGACACCGGTCACAGTGACCTGATGCCATTGCCGTCCCTTGGCCCGCCTCAAAGACATGACTGCGACCTGATCACGGTGCGATTGTTGTTGTAAATCCGGTTCGGCAGCGATTTCCTGCGACTCCACTTCTGCCAAGAATGCTCGCAAGCCCTTCGTGCCACCCCAGCGCTCCGGTGCCCGTTGGGCTAGCCGGAACAACTGCATGACGGCGTCAAGATCGCGATCCGCAGCGATAGCCGTCGGTCCGGCTTGTAACGCACGCTCACGGAGTCGCTTGGGCCAGGCGCCGTCCCACAACTCCCATAAGACTTCGGCTGGCGGGCGGCCGCTCCGCTCGGCACGAGCCGCAATCGACAGCCGTTCTGTCAGTTGATCGATTCGGTGAGAGAGGCGTCCAAGTCGTCGTGGCAACGAAGCCCGCAGGTCCGGATCTACGCACAGATCCGCAGACGTTACTGCCGAATCACGCTGCGCACTTTCCACACGCAACCATCGGTGCATTGCCCGCAGCTCCGCAGCTGACAAGCCACCTAGTTCCGAGCTCATTACGTGTTCGACCTGCGCGGAGTCCAGAGAGTCTCGTCCCCAATCCAAACTCAGACGAGCGGCAGTAAGTAGCGTGGCCACCGCCGGTTGCGAGACTAGTGGAACGTCATCTGCTGGCACCGATACCGGAATACGAGCTACTCCGAGACCACGCACAATCTCAGGTATGTCCCGAGCCGATGCAGCCAGCACGGCCATATTTCGCCATTGCACACCATTCGCTCGGGCTGTTCGCAACCGAGCAGCGATATGCGCTGACTGAGCGGCGACATCATCGAACTCCAGAAGTTTTAGCTCACCTGAATGCTCGGAGACGGAAGCTGGATGACGATAGGAATCCGCCAGATCGGCAGCAAGTCCCGGATACCAACGGCTCCGCATCAACTGGTCGCGCGCATCCCGTAGTACTGCAGGTCCGCGGTAGCTCATCGGCAATACCAAGCAAGGGGTATCCGCCGCCAGTTCTGCCACAGCGCTCAGATCAGCTCCCCGAAAGGACCACACCCCTTGGTCCGGGTCCGCAGCGGCAATCAACCGGGCACTCGGGCTCATCACTGACCGCACAAACTGCAGCTCTAGTAGCGCCAGATCTTGAGCATCGTCAATCACGACTGCGCTGAAGGGCTGACCAGTCCAGGTTCCCGAGTCAACGTAGCGAAGTGCGCGCAGTACGGCTTCGACGTAATCGACTGATCCTTCCCAATCGAGTACTTGGAGATACTCGGCTGCAAATTGGGCAATCGCCCGCCAGGCGAAATCTCGCTGTGTTTCGGCGTGACGCACTAGATCTTCTGGTTCCCACCCATGCAATCGGATCACCGAAATCGCTCGGCGAAGCTGGCGGGCAAATGATCTCGTACCTATCGCGGTCGACCACTCCGCCGGCCAGTCCACCGATTTGTTGGCGATAGACCCGGCCAACAAATCTCGCACTCGCACTTCTTGCTCCGGCGCGGTGAGGAGCAGTGGTGCAGAGCCACGTACCTCCATCAGGATCGTCCCTGCCAGACCGACGACGGTGGCAATCCGAGGCGCCACACCTGAAATCTGTTGAGCGACCTGCGCCTGCCACGCTCGCGCTTGCGAACGGTCGTGAGTAATACCTAGCACCCGCTCTGCCCCGAGCCGCTCAGCCTCTTGTTTGCTCGCCGCTCGAAGAGTTGTGGACTTACCTGATCCAGCCGAACCCAACAGCAGAACTGAGTCACTTCCTGCGAGCACTTCAGCCTGCACTTCGTCCGGGCGCCATGATTGCAGGGGGTCCGGGTTTGGCGACTCCAGGTTCACGTGACTCTCTTCCCCGATCCTGTCGCACTGCACGGTCCAGGTTCGATCACTAGAAACCAATCAGAGCAATGAACCCACGTAGCAATCGTCACTGTCCCGAGCCGACATCTCACCATTCCGTCAACTTGGTACTGCAACAAGCCTTACGCCCATCATTTGCTCGGCCCACAAGTCTCGAGACTGATCAGCCTCTAGTCCAATGTGAATGAGGCGTGCCGGAACCGACGTGAAACGGCTCGACAAACCCCTCTTATAACCGCTAGTTGACCACACCGGTCCGACGTACTCGTACTTTCCGCCCCGGCACATGACAAGATCAGGGCATGACGTCCGCTGACCGTGGCTCTGGGCAACCCACGGCTTCAGCGACCTCGGAAACGGATGAGCAGCGTGATCTTGACGCCCCGGCTGTCGAGGGTGACGCAACTGGTCAGGATTCCGCGGCTGAATTGAATCCTTCCCAACCAATAGAGCGAGTGTGGGCTACGGAACCGAATAACGCCGAAGCTGACCGAATTGCGGAAACCGAAGCCCAGGATGACCAGGCTAGGGAACAAACCCTAGTTATTGAAGACGGAGTGGTCAGTAAACGACTTCGTAGACCGATGGATCTCGTTCGTCTCATCGTGGCGGTTTTAGCTTGTGTTGCTCTCGCCGCATTCGCATACTTCGCGACGACGGCTACCTCAAGTATTGGCGAAGATGTATCTGCTGCATCGCAGCGGTTGCCGGGCTTTCTTTCCTCGGTTTTGAGTTTGATCGCTCTGGTGGGTCTTTTTGTTCTGCCTGTCGCCGCGACGGTCGACCTACTTGTTCGGGGACGGGGCCGACAACTGTTGGACGCATTTATCGGTCTAGTCGTCGCTGTCGTCCTTGTCGAAAGCACTCAGGCTGCTATCGATCTTCTCAATCTCGATCGATGGCAAATTGCTCTGGCGGGCAGTCCTAACACCGGCGTTAGCCCACTTCTGTCATTGTTCGCAGGAGTCGTGGCCTTCATCACGGTGGCGCGCTTGATGGCCCGAGTCCCGTGGAACGGGATCTCGATAATCGTGGTGATCTCACTGGGAGTGCTACCGATCACCGCTGGAACAAATACGCTAGTCGGAGTAGCACTATCTCTACTGTTGGGCTGGGCCTGTGGACTTCTGACCCGCTACGCACTCGGCACACCCACTACCCGACCAAGTGGTGTTCGAGTTGCGCAGACACTTGAACGGGCTGGCATTCCTATTGTGGTCCTTCGGGCGACCGAGATCACCGACATCGGTCGCCACTATCTAGCAACGCAAGTATCTGGCCCTCCTCTTGATGTCATTGTCCTAGATCGAGACCTTGAAGGGGCCGGACTTATTCAGCAGTTTTGGCGCACTCTCCGCCTGCGTCAAGATCCTGGTGATCGAGCCTTCAACATGCGTCGGAGCCTGGAACAGCGCGCACTGCTGGCCTACGCCGCAGCGAACGCCGGTGTGATCGCCCCAAGACTTTTGGCCGCTCGAGAAGTATCCGCAGACTCCAGCTTGCTGGCCTACGAACAGTTACCCGGACGGGTGTTGGCAGATATGAGAGCCGAAGAGATCTCGGACGATATGTTGAACAGCATCTGGATGGCTGCCGCAAGGCTACGAAACGCTGGTATTGCTCACCGTCAGTTGAACTCTCACAATATTCTGATCCGTATTGACGGATCGGCTGAGTTGCGCCGCCTCAACGAAGGAAGCGTGGCAGCCAGTGATGTCGCTTTGCGTATTGACCTCGCGGAGTTGCTGTGTAGCTTAGGCCTTCTTGTTGGCCCCGAGCGAGCAGTCCTTTCCGGTCAGCGCACTCTGGGCGGTTCCGTGATCGCAAGTGCATTGCCCGTGCTGCAACCGGTCGCGCTGAGCTCTGATACCAAGAAAGCGATACGCAAGAACAAAGACCTACTAGTTGCCATCCGAGATTTGGTCATCGAAGCTCAACCTGATGCTTCGGTAGAACATATCGAGCTGGAACGGATCAAACCACGCACCCTCATAATGATCGTCCTGGCCACAGTGGCGATCTTCGTTTTGATTTCGAATGTTTCGACATTCAACTTCAGCCAGCTCGCTGACCCCGACTGGATTTGGGTAGTACCGGCTTTCTTGGCATCGCTAGTTACCTATCCCGCAGCGGCATGGTCCCTCAGCGGATTCGTTCCAGAACGGCTGAAACTACTCCCAACCACGGGCGCTCAAGTCGCAGGTGATTTCGCGACCTTAGTTGCACCGCCGACGCTGGGCGCTGTTGCGATCAACCTTCGATACTTGCAGAAGGTGGGAATTCATCCGGCTTTGGCTACTGCAAGCATCGGGGTATCCCAAGTAGGCGCTTTCGTCGTTCACATCTTGTTACTTCTCGGATTCGGGATCGCAACCGGAAATCAGAGTGATCTCTCTGGATTTGTTCCTTCTCGAGTTGTTCTCATCATCATCATTGCTGCCATCATTCTCATCGCAGGGCTGGCTTTACTTAGACCTATTCGCAACATGGTGTGGGAGCGCATCGGCCCCATGATGAAAGAAGTTATTCCTAGATTGGTAACTGTCGCCCAACGCCCCTGGAAACTTTTTGAGGGGGTGGGTGGAATCTTGCTCCTCAATCTCGGCTACATCATTTGCCTGACGGCTTGCGTTAAGGCTTACAGCGACGACGTCAACATCACAGCAATCGCGGTGGTCTACCTGACCGGATCAGTGATCGGCCAGGCAGCGCCAACTCCGGGTGGAGTCGGCGCTGTTGAAGGCGCACTCATCCTTGGACTCACCACAGTGGGTGGATTAGCTGCAGGCCCTGCTGTAAGTGCAGTGTTGCTGTACCGACTGATTACCTTCTTCTTACCGACCTTGCCTGGATACTTTGCCTTCAATTCTTTGCAGCGAAAGGGATACCTATAACTGGAGTCTCGTCACGACTTTTTTGGGGATCCAAGTTGCAGCAATCGCAGTTTCGGAGGAGGTTCAAGTTATGGCGAATACAAGTCCAGGTGAATCAACCGAGAAGGCAACGCGAGACTACGACCAAGGCGAGATAACCGTGCACTGGGATGCTGGTAAGTGCACTCACTCCGCCAACTGCGTTCGAGCTCTGCCTCGAGTCTTTCGACCCAAGGCCCGACCATGGATCAATGTCTCGGCAGCTGACGCTGATGCCCTAGCCGCAGCTGTCGACACCTGTCCCAGCGGTGCTCTGGCCTACACCTGGGCCGATCCCGCGCGCAACATAACAACGACAGCGGAAGAACAGGACACCGGCAGCGCTCAAGTGCGAGTCACCGCTAGCGGCCCACTTGAGGTCAGTGGCCAAATCGAGATTCTCGATGACGACGGCACAGTCATTGAGGTCACTGAAAAAGCCTGGCTATGCCGCTGCGGGCAGAGCACAAATAAGCCATTTTGCGATGGGTCCCACAGTAAGGCTGGCTTCACCGACCCACGACCATGAAGCGACGGCTGGGCCCGCAGCGTCGCGGACTTAGTAACTCGGCTTGTCCGGTTCTACCTGATCTACCCAGGCGACCACGCCCCCGCCGACATGAATCGCGTCCGTAAAACCAGCATCTTTCACGACAGCCAAAACTTCCGCGGAGCGCCCGCCCACTTTGCAATGAAGCACAATCTGCTTGTCGTTGGGCAAACTAGCCAGTGCCTTGCCGCTGAGGAACTCGCCCTTGGGCACTAGTTTTGCGCCAGGAATACTCACGATTTCGAACTCATTCGGTTCTCTCACATCGATCAACTCGAAATCGCGCTCGCCCCGCTCCCGCTCGTCCAGCATCTGCTTTAGCGTAAGCACCGAAATAGTGGATTCTCTCGCCGCAGCCGCAGCCTCGTCCGACACCGAGCCACAAAACGCTTCATAGTCGATCAACTCGGTGACGCTGGGGTTCTCGCCGCAGACAGCGCACTCGGGATCCTTGCGTACTTTCATCGCCCGGTAGGTCATTTCCAGTCCGTCGTACAACATGAGCCGACCCACCAGCGGTTCGCCAATTCCGGTCAACAACTTGATGGCTTCAGTCACTTGGATCGAACCGATAGAGGCACAGAGAACTCCTAGTACCCCTCCTTCTGCGCAAGATGGCACCATGCCGGGTGGTGGTGGCTCCGGATACAAGCAGCGGTAACAGGGCCCATGCTCTGCCCAAAAAACCGATGCTTGCCCTTCAAACCGGTAGATACTGCCCCAGATATATGGCTTCCCCAGCAATACGCACGCGTCATTGACCA
The DNA here is from genome assembly GCA_002699445.1 of Micrococcales bacterium. Taxonomy (GTDB): domain Bacteria; phylum Actinomycetota; class Actinomycetes; order S36-B12. Next base: position 7,462 of record PAAU01000047.1, read on the forward strand.
GGTATCGAGTCGCGAAGTTATCTGTCCCATCAACAATGAGGTCATACTGCGCAAAAAGATCGAGCACGTTGCTTGAATCCAGACGCTCTCGGTGGACCTGAACCTCAATCAAGGGATTAATTTCAGCAATTCGCTGTTGAGCGGATTCCGCTTTCGGCATTCCAATCGTGGATTCCCCGTGAATGACCTGACGCTGCAGATTCGATTCGTCCACAACATCAAAATCAACAACACCGATCGTTCCGACGCCAGCTGCAGCCAAATACATTAAAGCCGGACTGCCTAGGCCCCCGGCACCCACGCAGAGAACTCGGGCGCTCTTCAAACGACGCTGGCCCGCCATCCCTACATCGGGAATTATCAAGTGGCGACTGTAGCGTCGCACCTCCGAGATCGACAGTTCCTGGATGGGCTCGACGAGCGGGGGAAGCGACATAACGTCTCCTTTATAAGACTTTGACGTCTCCGACACGACGGCGGCACAGTCACCCACCGTGGAACCCGCAGATTCAGCCTTCGTACTGACGAGTGTACGAAATGAGCACGTTAGCGCCTGTCTTAGCGTTGGCTGTTGTCAGACAAGAGTGCTTGGGTGCGGTGTTCCGATGAGATCTCGCCAGGCGGCAGCGACCATTTCCGGGTGTTCCATCTGGGCCACGTGACCAGAATCTGGCAGCACAACGACACGGGCGTCCGGAAACTTCGACGCTAACTTGCTCGCATTGCGAGGGTCGACGAGCTTATCCAGGCGGCCATACACCAAAAGTACGGGCGCCTTCACCCGGCCAGCTGCCCCAAACAGGCCACCGTCCTTGCGCGAGAGCATTCCTTGAATAAGACCTCGTGTCGCTTTCGTGAACACATCAGCAGGGTAGTTCAGCTGATCACGGCGCTTAACTTCCTCGATGGCTTGCGTTAATCGTTGCGGATGCACCCGATTGACGTCACCAAAGCAGACTTCAATCGTGGTTTTCGCGCGCTGATCAGCGGGCATCTCCAGATAGCGGGATATGAGTCGCTCGCCGATGCCTGGAACAGCAATCACCGGTAAGTGAGCATTGCTGCGCTTGATCTTGCCTCCCGGCAGAGCTGGCGAAATCAATGTCAAGCTGCGCACGAGCTCCGGATTGTTGCCCGCCAGGAGTACCGAGATCGCTCCACCCATGGAGTTTCCAAACAGGTGTACCGGTGTCTGAATCTCCTCTTCAATGAGTTCACGGACGGCAGCGACTTGAGCTTGAAGGGAAAAATCACCGTCTCTAGGCGGCGGTGACCAACCAAATCCAGGCAAATCGACGGCCCAAGAGTCGAGGCGATCTCTCATTACGTGTCCGAAGTCTGTCCAGTTGAGGCTGGAACCACCCAAACCGTGCACAAAGACCGTCGGTGCTCCACCATCGTTAACTCGTCGGACCGTGACCATCCGATCCTCTAACCAGTACTCTTTCACCGGCGGCGGGTCGGGCAACTCTTCCCAAGACATACTCCTACGGTATCGCCACCGCGCCCCTAGCGAAACCGAAGTGATCCGGAGCCAAAGGAAGTTCCTCGGTTACTGGCCAGTAAGATAGCGGGATGGCCTCACCAGTTCCACGTGGAGCGCGACTCCCTCGCGAGCAACGACGTGAGCTTATTCTGGTGGCCGCCAGAGAGGTCTTTGTAGATTCCGGTTACCACGTTGCGGCTATGGACGACATCGCCAGACGAGCTGGCGTCACCAAGCCCGTGCTCTACCAACACTTCAGTTCCAAGCAAGAGCTGTACTTGGCCGTCCTCGATGCCGGAGTAGAGGATGTGCTGGCTGCCGTTGGTAAGGGGCTCCAGTCGAGCCCTGACAATCGCAGCCGAGTGACGGCGACGATCGATGCCTATCTGGGCTTCATGGCTCAGGAAGATGCTGTCTACCGTCTGGTATTCGAATCCGATCTGGTTAACCTTCCCGATGTTCGCGCGCGAGTGGAGCAGGTCAACGCTCAATGCGCCGAGATGGTTGCTCAGGTCATTGCCGAGGACACGGGGCTACCTGGAGAAGAGTCCTCCCTTCTCGCCTATGCATTGATCGGTCTCGCCCAGACGGCCGCGCGACATTGGCTCCGCGACCAAGATGGCATCCACCGTCCCGAGGCTGCCAGCTTGTTGGCTTCGCTGGCATGGCGTGGAATTTCAGGATTTCCCAAAAACCCCACCACCGATCAGCAGGGAGCTACACCATGACGACACGAAAGCGCGCCACAAGCAAGACCGCCGCCAAGTCTCAGACCCCTGAGCGGGTCCCGATCCGCGTCGGAATTCAGAACACGGCCCGAGAACTTGTTTTCGAGAGTTCAGAGCCCGAAGCAGTCGAAGCGGCTCTGACTGCCGGCTGGAGTGAGGGCGAACTCGTCACGATCACGGACGCGCAGGGAGCCAAGCTCTTGATACCCACCGACAAGGTGGCTTACGTCGAGGTAGGAGCTCCCGCCAAGCGCCGTGTGGGTTTCGGTGCCAGCTAAATAATCTCAGGGCGAGAGCCCGAGACTGACCATCCGATCGCTGTGATGCTCGGTGAGTCGAGCCAGCATGTTGCTGAACTCCGCGAGCCCAGACCCTGCCGATCCGGGCCCACCCATGACTAACTGAGCCAAGTCGGGTCTGTCTGCTGCGACACGTTGCGCCTGAGCGAGCGCTTCGCCCATCAGGCGACGCCCCCATAGGGCCAAGCGACCCGAGGCTCCAGGATCCTCTGACAGCGCCTGCTGAACGTAGGGAACCACAAACTCTGCTTGCCCGGTCTCGGAAAGAACTTCATCGATAAAACTCTTCGTCTCCGGATCGACCAGACTGGCAACTTCCCGGCCGAAATCTGCCGCGATGCCGTCGCCGACATACACCTTCAGCAGGCCTTCCAACAAGTCCCGCGGCTCAGTCTTGGAGTGAAAGTCGTTCATGATCGGGATATAGCCATTGACCAATTCATCGGGATCCGCACCTAAATCATCTAGCCGTTGCCGTACCAGTTGAAAATGGCCAAACTCTCGACACGCGATTTCACCAAGTTGGGCCTTGGCATCCAAGGTTCTCGACAGGGCCGAATCTCGTGTGAGATTTTCAAAAGCGAACAACTCGCCACATGCAATTAGGCCGAGGAGGTCCAGGACCGCGGGGTCATCAGGAGCTGGAGACATGGCAGCAGCCTAGCCACATACCTGGCCCGACAGCAGCACAGCGTAGACTTAGTCTCATCGCGTCGATCCGCGCACAAGGCGTCAAGGTGAGGGACATCCTCCCTGACAGCAGCGCAGGCGCCCCTAGATTTCGGAGAACTTGTGTCGCAAGACAACACCAACGAAGACAACACCCCAGTAGAAGCACCCACTTTCGCGGAACTCGGTGTCCGCGACGAGACCCTCCGCGCCTTGGCTGAAGATGGCATCGAGCGCGCATTCCCAATCCAAGCTCAAACGCTTCCACTAGCGCTAGGTGGCGCTGATCTGATTGGCCAAGCTAAGACCGGAACCGGAAAGACCTTGGGATTCGCTGTCCCCATCCTGCAGGGCATTACAGCACCTGGCGACGATGGGGTGACTCAGCTACTTCCGCAAGCGCTTATCGTCGTCCCCACCCGAGAATTAGCGATCCAGGTGGCAAAGGACATCGAGCAGGCCGGAAAACATCGCCAGGTACGCGTACTCACAATTTATGGTGGCCGGGCCTACGAGCCACAGATCGAAGCGCTCAAACAGGGAATTGAAGTCGTCGTGGGTACACCAGGACGACTGATTGACCTGGTGCAACAACGGCACTTAAACCTTTCTGAAGTCCGTTACCTGGTACTTGATGAAGCCGACGAGATGCTCGACATGGGTTTCCTTCCCGATGTAGAACGCATCGTCGCCAAGGTCCCCACCCAACGCCAAACGATGTTGTTTTCCGCCACTATGCCTGGGCAAATCGTGGCGCTCGCCCGGCGCTACATGGAAAAGCCAACTCACATCCGGGCAGTCGACATCAACGATGAAGCCGCGACCGTGGATGCGATTGAGCAACACGTCTGGCGAGCACACCCCATGGACAAGATGGAGGTAGTTGCCCGAGTACTTCAAGCCAACAACCGCCAGCTCACCATCATCTTTAGTCGCACTAAACGACGAGCTCAACGAATCGTAGATGACCTAACGGAGCGTGGCTTCGCCGTGGGTTCTATCCATGGTGACCTCAGTCAGGGTGCTCGGGAACAGGCACTTCGGGCCTTTCGTAGCGGCAAGATTGATGTCCTTGCCGCCACCGACGTCGCGGCCCGTGGCATCGACATCGACAATGTCTCCCATGTCATCAACTACGAATGTCCGGATGATGAAAAAACCTACGTACATAGGATTGGTCGAACGGGTAGAGCAGGCTCCTCAGGAGTAGCCGTAACTCTGGTGGATTGGGAAGATCTCGCACGCTGGGCAATGATCGACCGCGCCTTACGGCTCCCGTTTGATAAGCCCCTTGAAACCTACTCCACCTCCGATCACATCTACAACGGTCTTGGTATTCCCCGCGAGGCCACTGGCTCACTCCCCAAAAGTGAACGTACCCGGGCCGGACTGGATGCCGAAAAGATCGAGGATTTGGGTGAGACGGGCCAAGGGAGCAAAAAGTCCAAGAATCGCTCCGGCAATAACCGCAAACGTGATCGAAACCGATCGGGAAACAAGAACCGAAACTCTTCTCAGCAGGGTTCGTCAAAGAAAACGACTAACGGTACTTCTTCCGGCAACTCCGGCAGTGGTAGTAGCGACCGGCCTAAGCGAAAGCGCAGGAGACGTCGCTACAACGGGCAGACAAAGGACAGCAAGCCCCAGGACTGACTCGCTGGCTCAGTATCGCAGCGAGACCTCAGTCCAAGAGCGCTGACGACAGCTGGGGCACTTCAACCACAAACGGACCCCCGAGCCTGGGGCGACCGCAGGCACGCTGGGAAATGCTAAGCGAAGTGCGCTACTCCAACTCAACACTGAGCGGCTTTCGCACTTGGTACAAGTGATGGCAACCGAGCCGAACGTTGGCGGCTCCGGCGCGTCGGAAAACAGTGCGCGCTTACCTTCTCGATCCGGAACTCGCAGTTGACCGTCATCCAGCAGAGATTCTTTCTCGTCTAGATTTCGTGGCCGGACTCGATCAAACGATGCAGCCATCAGTCTTCCTCACCACTCTCAATAAGTTGCCGCGCCAGACTCCGGTACGACTCTGCGCCACGTGCCCTAGTTGCAGTAGCCAGCACCGAACGCCCTCGAGCTGGCGCTTCAGCAAAACGGATCGACTTTGCAATCGGCGGATCCAGCACTGGGAGTTCGTATCGCTCAGTGATATCCGCGATTACTTCCTTGGAATGGTTCGTCCGCGAATCGAATAACGTTGGCAACACTCCGAGTACCTTCAGCCGAGGATTGGTTAAGCGCTGTACGTCGCGGACCGTATCAAGCAACTGACCCACGCCTCGGTGTGACAATGTCTCACACTGCAGCGGGATCAATACCTCGTCAGCGGCGGTCAGGGCATTGATAGTCAGTACCCCAAGTGATGGCGAGCAATCAAAAAGAACATAAGAATAGTCTGCGGCGACATCTTCCAGCGCCAACCGAAGCGCATGCTCCCGACCCGTGCGCGTCAGTAGATGCGCCTCTGTTCCAGCCAAGTCGATAGTGGCCGGCATCAAATCCATACCGTCATCAGTCGGCGTCACCACCATGCCGGCACTCACACGTTCAAGCAAGACATCATGCAAACTCATATCGAGTGTCTCGGGATCAAGCCCAAGCGAAAACGTAAGACAGGCCTGTGGGTCAAGATCCACTACTAGGACTTTTTGTCCCAGTTCGGCTAGCGCTGCGCCAATGCTAGCTACCGTAGTCGTCTTGGCTACCCCGCCTTTTTGGTTTGCGACGGCGATTATGCGCGTCATTTTCAATCCCCTCCTTCTAGCACGGACGTCGGTCCGGCTATCCCTCCAGTTCACATCCTATTCTGCTTTTCGTGAGTATCCCACCCTCAATCGAGTTACCTTCTGGTGTCGAACCGCTGCAGTTGTTCTTACCGCAGGGTGAATTGGCCGCACTTCGGACTACATCTGCCTCGCACGCTGATTTTCTGCTCGTCCCTGGATTCACGGGAAGCAAGGAAGATTTTCTTCCTTTGTTGCCATTACTGGCCGAAATGGGTTGGTCAGTACTCGCTGTCGATCAAAGAGGTCAGTACGAGAGCCCGGGTCCACAAGAAGAGCATCACTACTCGCTAGCCAAGTGGGCAGCCGAACTATGTGAGGTGGCCAAGCAGGTAGACGGGGTGCACCTCGTTGGGCATTCCTTCGGGGGGTTAGTTTGTCGGGAAGCAGCACTCTCTCATCCCGATTTGTTCCATAGTTTAACTCTTCTCGACTCAGGCCCCGCGGCATTGCCGCAGCGCCATCACAACCTGCTGGCACTACTTATGTCAGTAATTCCAGAGATGAGCATGCAGGAGATTTGGAAGGTGAAGGAGCAACTGGATCGTAAGGACGGGGTCGATCCGCCTCCGGAGGAGATTCATCGATTCCTGGAGAAAAGATGGATAGCGGGTTCACCAGGCGCTTTGTGCGCAATGGCTCACATCTTGACCGTCTGCCCCGATCGCACTGAAGAGCTAGCCAGCCTCGTGTCAACTCGACTGTCCTGCCTTGTCGCTTTTGGCGAGGAGGACGATACCTCGTGGACACCTGACGAAATGACAGACATGGCTTGGCGCCTGGGTCAGCCGCCAGTGGTTATCCCAGGAGCTGGTCACAGTCCGGCCGTCGAGACTCCCGACATCTTGGCGGGACTTTTGACCGGCTTCGCTCACCGCGCGAAGCCTCAATAGCGCTTCCCGAACGGCCTGAAGACAAAATTGACCGCTTTTCGGTGTGTGAAGTCGGCGGGCCTGGGTATTTATTAGGTATGGACAGGCACGTGGATCTAGCAGCCGTGAGTGATGCCCCCGGCCAAGCCCGTGCCGAGATACGGTCGACGCTCACTGAGTGGGGTCTACTACCCTGTCTCGATGACGCTCTTTTGATTGCCTCCGAGCTCGTAACAAATGCAGCTCGCCACGGCCAAGGCAAAGTCAAACTGCATATTCAAGCCAACGATGGCCTCGTGCGTATTGAAGTCGAGGACCAATCAATCCAGCAGTTTCCCCAGCGAAGAAGTCCCACGGATGCCAGCACCGGCGGGCGTGGGTTGATTTTGGTTGAGGCACTAAGCGAGCGTTGGGGCTGGGATAACGGGACCAGCAGCAAGACCGTGTGGGCCGAAATTGATTGCAGTTCTGGCTCACCGGTCCTTGGCTGAACTGCCTCGCTCCGAGATCAGCAGACGCAGTAACATCTGGACATCCTCCGGTTCGGCCACATGATATCTGGCGGCTGTCTCACCAAATCCGACCTTAACTCCCAGATCACCCGGCTCGAGCACAGCAAAGCCATGCTCGTCGGTTACATCGTCACCCATAAACGTGACTGCTGTTGCCCCGATATCCCCACGCAAGATGTCGATGGCCTCACCCTTATTACCTTCGGCCACCGACAACTCAACGACCTCTTTGCCAGTCGTTACCTGTACGCCGCTGCGAGTACCAGGGCTGGATAAAACCCGTTCGGTGAGGTCGGTAGCCAAGTCACGATCCGACACATTACGCACATGTACTGCGACGCTCACGGGCTTAACTTCTAATAGGACACCTTCAACACCGTCGGCTAGCTCCGTTACTTCGGTGACTAGCTCTTGGAGTAATTCGGCCTGCTCAGTCAAGTCGCTGGTGACCAGGCGCGGTGGGAACTCTGCGCCATGGCACCCGACGAGTTCGATCGGTGGCTCGACTTGAGAGAGCCGAGCTAGATCTGCTCGTGCCCGGCCCGACAATAAGGCGACGTGAGTGTCGGGTAGTGCAGCTAACTCTTGCAGCAGTTCAACGGTTCCCGGGAGCGGTCGGGCCGCCTCGGGGTCTGCAACGATAGGCGCAAGCGTTCCGTCAAAATCCCAGCATGACAACAAAGTTTCTGTAGCCGCGACCTGCTGAACGGCCTTGTGCAATTCCGGTGGTATTTCAGACATCAGGATTGAAGTTGATTAAGAAAGTCGGTTGCCCATCGTTCTACGTCGTCCTCGAAAACGCTGTGGCGTAGTGCCAGCATGCGACGGTGAAGCTCCTCGGGGTCCGCGTGCGCAGCATCGGTAATACTGCGCTTCATTCCGTCGATATCGAACGGATTCACCAGCCAAGAATCAGATAACTGATTGGCCGCTCCAGTGAATTCACTGAGCACCAAGGCCCCATCTTCGTGAACTCGACAGGCAACGTATTCCTTGGCTACCAAGTTCATTCCGTCACGAAGTGGGGTGACGAGCATGACGTCTGCGCTGCAATACATCGCAACCAGTTCGGTTCGCGACATCGTCTGATGCAGATACTGAATCGGAGTAGTGCCAATGCCACCCAGATCACCGTTCGCTCTACTCACCAGCAATTCAACATCATTGCGAATGCGTTGATACTCCTCGACGTTTTCTCGACTAGGCGTAGCAACCTGGACAAAGACTGTCTTCTCCGGATCGAGTTCGTTGTCTTGCAGTAACTCCGTTACCGCGCGGATGCGGACATCAATGCCCTTGGTGTAATCCAGACGGTCTATTCCTAGCAGCAGGACATCCGGCGAACCTAGATCTTCCCGAATCTGCGCCGCACGTTCTTGTACGACAGGATCCGACGCTAAATCAGCAAAGTCCTTAGCGCGTATCCCTATCGGAAAAGCATCTACCCGGACCGTACGAGGACCACTGAGCTCGTCGACGACAACGCGATCACCGCCGGGGCGAAGCGCCACAAACCTCCTCACGAGACGAAGGAAGTTCAGAGCCGCTTCTTTGGTTTGGAAGCCGACGAGATCAGCACCGAGCAAACCCTCCAGAACTTGACGTCGCCATGGCAATTGACTGAAAACCTCCACCGGTGGGAATGGGATATGCAGGAAGAAGCCGATGCGTAGGTCCGGTCGAAGAAGACGCAACATCTTGGGCAACAACTGCAACTGGTAGTCGTGCACCCACACCTGAGCGCCCTCTGGCGCCACTTCCGCGATGCGGCGGGCGAACTTTTCGTTTACCCGTCGATAGCATTCGAACTGAGTCCGGTGGTAAACCGGTGGCACGATGGCATCGTGATAGAGCGGCCAAATCGCTCCATTTGAACAACCCTCGTAGTACTTCTCGATTTCGGCGCGACTGAGCGGCACTTCGTCTAGCTCAAGACCGCCAGCACTCGACGGTAGCTCGGGAATATCTCGGCTCTCATCACTGAACTCGCCAGTCCAGCCAATCCAGAGAGCCTTGCGATCCCGCAGTACCGACTCCATGGCGGTGACCAAACCACCCGGTGCTGCCCGCCAGTCTCCGGTCTCTTCATCGAGTTCTACCGGAAGCCTATTCGCTACTACTACCAACGGAAGGTGATCTGAGTCGGTGCTCACTGTTTTCGCATCCCTGCATCGTCGTGACTTTTCACCACCATAGCGGGATTATGCGACTCGCTTCTTGGTCGAAGCCCAGTCCAGTGAATCCGTAAGGTTCGCCTGGCCAGGGTAATTCCCGGTGGAGCCAGCGGTGTCTGGAAAGGTGAGTAGGGGTAACTCGTGGGAGGAATGTCGGGGCAAATCCCTGGGCTTGATTCGAAAATCACCGAAATCAGGTCCAGCCCGATAACTGCCAGCGCAATGACGAAAGTCGCTATAAGTAGACCAGAAGCCCTCTTACTCGACCGGGACTAGGACATCCGCGACAGCTCGAACTGCCTTTCACGCATATTTGATCGGGACCGGGCAGAACTTATTCTTGCCACGAAATGATGAACTCATAGATTCCATCAGCAAGAAGTTGTACCGCAATCGCAGCAAGCAGTAGACCTGCGACGCGAGAAAGCACGGTGACTCCGGCCGGTCGCAACAGCGCCAAAATGCCCGTCGAGAACCGCAATGCCAGCCAGATAGTTAGATGGATCGAGACGATTGCCGCAGCGATAGCAACATATTCGGCGGGAATTGAAGCCTCACGCACAAAGAGGATGGCAGCCACAATGGCTCCCGGCCCCGCTAAGAGCGGTGTCCCTAACGGGACCAACGCGATGTTTGCAGCATCATCGGTTTTGACACTGCCTACCGTTCCTGAGGTGAGAAGTTGCAATGAGACAAGCAAGAGGAGCAAACCCCCGGCGACTCGCAAAGCGGGCAGCGAGATGTTGAGGTAGTCCAAAATCCAGTCACCGAATAGCGCGAAGAGAGTAATAAGCACCAGTGAGGTTAAGGCTGCTTGCCAGGCAAGTCTTTTCACTTCGCTGGAGGAGCGTTTTCCCACCGCACCGAGAAAGACCGGGATGATTCCGAACGGATCCATGATCACGAACAGAGTCACAAAAACCGACCCGAAGAGTGCGACTTCCACTAGTTACCCTCTGGATGCCGGAGACGCGGCATGGCGGCACCAACGGGTAAATCAGTTAGCCGATCAGCAGTTCGGATATCAATCAGCCTCATGTCGTCGTGCATGACCGACCAGGCGAGTTCAGGCCAAGCAATCAGCCACAACCACACTCCGGCCGCTTCACCCACGTAGATGGCTCTGTCATCCGTGCTGGGCAACGACCACAATGGAGTAGGCCAATTGGCGGCATGAATATTGGTCGCCGGCGGGTTGGCTAGCATGTTTGAGTCAGGATCCTGACTATCGATACCAGCAAAGCGGGCACCCAACCCTGTCCCGGGCTGCTCTGAAATAATTATTAAATCTGCCGGACCCGCCGTAAGTGCCGCACCGGTAAGTGCCACCGCCACAGCAGAAATAGGAACTGGTCCGCCGCCGACCATTCTGAGGCCAGTGAAAACCCAATTAGCTGGTAATGGCCATGGAATCCAGGCTGGGACGGCTGCCGTCGAGAGTAGAGCCGGTAGGTGCTCTGGCTCGGGCAGTAGCGGCATGTGGAGCGGTGCCTCTTCGCCGTGCTGTGGACACAAGTAGCCGTCGCGCATCAGGTTAGGTAGACGCAACTTCGCGCCACACCGGGGGCATTCCGTCTCAGCTTCCACTGGTGTCGCCGTCCGTGGTCGATGGTTCAGAACTCGGCAGCGGAGGTGGCCATGCGGGACCCAGCTCTAGGATTTGGCGAGCCCTGGCTAGATGCTCGGATTCACACAATAAGTCGTATCGGTTGGCCTGTATCGCTTGACGAGAAGTAAAGTCCCGCTTTCCCCCAGTTATCGCATACGAGACAAGCCCAAAGATGATGCCGAAAGCCGCTCCAAAGAGTAGGCCAATCAAAATCAACTGAATGAGCGAGTTTTCTTGACCGCCAAAAAAATTGACGAACAACCCAATTAAGACCCCGAACCAGGCAAAGGTGCCCATCCCCGAGAGTGCCGCTCTACCCCAGGACATCCGGCCAATGACGCTCTCAACCATTTTGAGATCCACACCCACGATTGCCACGTGTTGGACAGGAAACTGCGCATCACTCAATTTATCTACGGCATGCTGAGCACCGTCATAGTCATCGAACGAGGTGAGTACGGGTCTTTGCGCTATCTCCGCACTTATCCGGTTTCGCTCGGCCATAACTCCACGGTACTCCTACGGTTACAGACGTAACTTATAGTCCTCTAGCAAGCGTCGGCCGATGACCATCCGTTGGATGTCGGCAGTACCTTCGCCAATCATCAACATGGGAGCCTCACGGTAGAGCCGCTCTATTTCGTATTCCTTGGAGTAGCCGTAACCGCCATGAATACGGAACGAGTCTTCTACAACCTCTTTGCAGTATTCACTGGCTAAATACTTGGCCATACCCGATTCCAGGTCATTTCGTTCACCTGAATCTTTCTTGCGGGCCGCCATAATCATCATTCGGTGAGCGGCTTCTACCTTTACTGCCATGTCAGCAAGTCGGAACTGTACCGCCTGATGCTCGGCAATGGGCTTTCCGAAGGTCTCACGCAACTGGGCGTAGTCCACGCCAAGCTCGAAAGCACGAAGGGCAACTCCACAGGCTCGGGCCGCAACGTTCACGCGGCCCACCTCAACGCCGTCCATCATCTGATAGAAGCCCTTGCCGACCTCTCCACCCAAAACGGCAGAGGCCGGTAGCCGGAAGTTCTCCATGATTAGCTCAGTGGTGTCCACTCCCTTATAGCCCATTTTGTCGATCTTCCCGGGGATTGTCAGGCCCGGCTCCACTTCACCGAAGCCAGTGGGCTTTTCAATGAGAAAGGTTGTCATCTTTCGATATACCGAGGCATCGGGGTCGACATCGTCGTCGCTGCGCATCAGAACTGCCACTAAGGTCGAAGACCCACCGTTGGTCAGCCACATTTTCTGCCCATTGAGTACGTACTCATCGCCATCACGGACTGCTTTGCTACGGATTGCCGCGACATCTGAGCCACAGCCCGGCTCGGACATGGAGAACGCACCCCGAACCTCGCCGGTTGCCATACGCGGCAGGTAGTTTTGCTTTTGCTCTTCTGTCCCGTGCTGCATGACCATGTAGGCCACGATGAAGTGAGTATTGATCACGCCTGACACACTCATCCAACCGCGGGCGATCTCTTCCACGACGAGGGCATAGGTAAGCAATGACTCACCAAGACCGCCGTATTCTTCTGGAATCATTAATCCGAAAACACCGAGTTCCTTCAGGCCCTCGACGATATCCGTGGGGTATTCGTCGGCGTGCTCTAACGCATTAGCGTTGGGAATGATCTCTTTCTCAACGAAGTCGTGAACCGCCGCGAGGATATGAGTTTGCACATCGGTTAGGTCCTCGGTTTGTGCCAATCGAGACATCAACAAGTCCTCTCAGGTCGTGACTATCCCTTAGTATCCCCCGATTGCTGAAATCCGCCCAATTCGGGTCAGTCGCGGAAGGCCTCGCGAAGGCTATTTCGCCACTGAGGAGCGGAAATCTGAAGAAAAAATAGACCTGCAAATGCGATTAGGCCGGTACGAATCCCATCGACGCCGGTCTGTCCCCAGCCTGCTTCCAACGGGATGAGCGCCACCAGCGAGATGACCAATGCTCCCCAAAGACCAGTAGCGGCTACCCTTCGAGCGGCATCAGGGTGCTGGATCCTGCCCCGTGACAGATAAAAACCCGCAGCGACCAATAGGAGTATTGCCACGACTGCGCTACCGGATAGGGCTACGAAAAAAGTCATATTGTCGACACTGGCTCCCGCCGGCCCTAACGAGGCGATATCGCCCGTTGCGGGGGCATTCAACGCCATGAGGTTGGGAATCTGGCCATTCTCGGTGCTGAGTTCACGCATTCCACCCAAGGCCGTCAGAAGTAATGAAAGACCACCGAGCAGACACGTCACTCCCAACAGCACCGGAAGCGCAGAACCACCGCGAGCCCGAGAGGATGCCGCAGGCGATGTTGTGGCACTAGCCATGTGCGACCTCCTCAATAACGTGACCTGACACATACTGCGGGTGGACCGAGCTCTAAATCCATCGACTCGCCGAGTCGTTGGATCACATTTCAGGAACGGCTTACAAATCCGTGGTGCTGAAAAAGTTGTTCCGCGAGCTGTGATGCAGCGACTGAATATTCCGGCGGCTCTATAACGAATGACTCTGCACCCGCCACAAGTAAGACCAACGCCACCCGACGTTCAACGGGTGGAAGGAAATACACATCCAATGTCAGGTCATCGCCGTCGGCCGCGACAACTTCCGTGCGCTCGGCAAATCGATCGGCAACCCAATGGCTACCTTGCGGCAGCGACAGCTGGACTCGCACTGGTTCGCGATCTCGGTCCAGAATTGATTCGAGGTTGTCCGGCTTATCGAACCTAACGTCGTCCACTACATACGCAGATCGCATCCGTCGAAGCAAATAGGTGCGTGGGCGGCCATCTACAAGTGGGCCTGCATCCAGTTCGAAACCTCGATCAGTTTGCAGGAGACGATAAGGGTGAATCGTTCGCTGACCCACTCCCGGCAACCATTCTCGGGAATACTCAACCACTGCAGGGGAGGACGTTCGGATCGCCTCACGCAGAACAGCAAGTCGGTCGGTGCCCGAGTCATCGTTCAGAGCAATCTCTTCGCCTAGGAGATCTCGTTCCAGTCGCTCTGTTGCCGACTGAAGTACCTCATTCTCCGGTTCGAACTGCCGCAGACTACGTGCTGCCATATACAGGGCCGAGACGTCTGCTGCGCTGAGCTGACGAATCCCTAGTTCCGCTTCAGGTACGTCACTGGCTAGCCGAATGACGGGAGCTTGATGTGGATCTACTACCTCTCCGCCGACCGAAACGAAATCGATTACCTCCGGACGCAGCATGCCTGCGGACTGCTCACTCGTCACGTCCACTCGGTAATAGGCCAAGATCTCACTCTGCAATTGGTCAGCTGAGACATCTAGCTCTTCAGCCAAGACCGTCAGCGGCAATCCATCAGGATGCAACGTGAGCACCGCAATAACACGTTGAATTCGAACCAGCGCGTCCATTGCGGTCATGATCGACCCTCCGGCGCAAGGTGTGGTTCTAGGAATTCAACGAGGAGCTGCCGCCGCAACTCTTCAGGTCCGATGAGCTTCGCTCTGGCACCTAACTCAACCAGTCGGAATAGGAAGGCTCGCCGATTAGTCACTTCGGCTCGCATAGCAGCCCATCCTTCCTCGGGTGACGATACAACTTCAGCTCGAAGCAAATCGACAACGTCAGCCACGAATTCTTCTGGCGCCTGTAGTTCCGCAATCAGAGGCTCATCAAGACGCCAAGTGAGCGGATCGGTGCTAGTGCGTGAAGGGTGGCGAGCCGGAGGTGCAGTACCTGGTTCGTCAATGGTGACATCCGTCATCCGCCGCAACGCGAATGTTCTCTCGCTCTGTTGCTCGGCATCCACCCCAGTCACAGTCCAACCACCTCGCCCTAGGTGAAGGGCAGCCGCGGCCACTACTCGACTCTTCCCGTTGTAGGTAAAGCGCAGCCGGCATCGTGCGCCTAGGGCTCGTAGGACCAAATCCAGATCTGGTGCTTCCGGCAGGTGCAGTTTCACCCCCAGGTCTGTCCCGTCACTGGGAGGACCCACTTCACGCAAGACCTCTGGGTTGGCAGCCAACAAAGCGACACGGGCCAGTTCCGCCCGCTCGGGGTCGGGAAAAGCTAGTCGGACTCGACTGTCCCCCGGGACCAAGATGTATCGCGCTTCTTCACCGTCTGGGGAGACATTGTTGATCTCGATACCCAGTTTTCGTAGATTGCGAATATCTCGCGCCAGCACATCTCGCTTGCTTTTCTCAGTCCCGGTAAGTTCGAGATCCTCCGCAAGCTCAAGGGCCGGTTTCCCAAGAGAACCGGGATCAGGCAGGAGAGCAATCAGCTTCACTAAGCGCTCCAGCGCTGCTGCTTTGGCCATTGCCCGACTCCCATCGCCCACTCAGCGGGCGCACTAAGGCTAAACGACAACGTGACACAAACCACGCACCAACCTGTATACACATATGCACATGAGAGACACAATGTAACGAGGTAGGAGGTGGTCGGTATGTATTCCACCAAAGTGATGGGGAACGGCGCAGAGCAAAATCAGCAGTCACTCAACCACAGCATTTATAAGGCAGAACTTGAAGCCGCGATCAAGGCCAAGAAGCAGGTCAAACACGGTAATTCCGAGAACTAGATCCTGGGGAAGCGCTGTTACGACGACGGCTGACACGACGGGCACCAATAGGTCACCCGCTGGTAGGGCTCTGTGCCGATGCGACCGCGGCGGATGCCGGTCCCGCAGGTCCGGCAGGGCTGACGGTTTCGCTCAAAGACCAGCAGCCGCGAACGAGACTGCGCTGGACCAGCGGTAATGGCAGCCATCATCTCGCTGCGCACGTAGTCTAAGCCCCGAGCTACATTTCGTACCGTTGCCGCTGGTGCATATGGATTGACTCCGATGTGATGGGCCAGTTCAGCAGCCCACATGGTCCCCAGACCGCATACCACTCGCTGGTTCAACAGCACCGCGACCAGTTCCGAATCACCTACGGAAACAACACGCTGCTCGGCGTCTTCGATCGAAAAGCTCGGCGACAACACATCGGGACCCAGAAATCCAATGAGCCGATGTTCGTCAGACGTTTTCACGACCTTAACCTCGGCCATTCGCAATCCCACCGCTTGACTGCGGGCGCTCATCAGCCAGATACGAATCTGAAAGCCAGGTCCCGCACAGGGTCGCTGATCGGCCTTGCCCACAATCCAACGACCGTCCATACGCATATGACTGTGCACAGTCAGCCTCCGGTCATCACGAACCAATCGCGTCAACAGATGCTTACCTACGGTCCGGGTCTCTAAAACGACCGCCCCGGCCAGTTGAACCGTCGCAAATCGGGGTACCCGGATCTCGGCCTTGGTGAGCCGCTCCCCCGCGAGAGCCTCATCGAGTCGAATCGCGGCCCGCAGCGCTGCGTCTCCTTCTGGCACCGGAAAGGCCTGCCACTAACCAGTTGGGGTTCGACGCCATGGATGAGCCTCTTCCAATTCGTAGGCTAGCTCCAGC
>PAAU01000048.1 GCA_002699445.1 Micrococcales bacterium
ATGACATCCACATCATCAGTGAACAGTTCGCGGAACTCCAGCGCATCCATACCGTGTGGATGATCCTTAGGCCGGGGTAGTTTCATCAAGTTCACGACGTTAACCACCCGCACTTTCAGATGCGGCAACTTCTGCTTGATGATGTCAGCCGCTGCAATCGTCTCCATAGTCACGACATCACCTGCACAAGCCAGAATCATGTCGGGATTCTGGTCAGGACTTTCATTGCCAGCCCAATCCCAGATCGACGCACCTTTAGTGCAATGCTCAACAGCCTGCTCCATCGTCAGGTACTGCAGTTGTGGTTGTTTATCGATGACGATCAGGTTCACGTAATCGGTACTGCGGAAGCAGTGATCAGCCACACTAATCAAGCAGTTAGCATCGGGTGGTAAGTACACCCGAGCCACCGTTCCGCGCTTAACAATCGCATTCTGGATCAGTCCCGGACCTTGGTGGCTGAAACCGTTGTGATCGTTACGCCAGCAGGTCGAAGACAACAGAATATTCAAACTGGGAATCGGCGTACGCCAACCTAAGTTGTGGCCTTCCTCTAGCCACTTCGCATGCTGAATGGTCATCGAAGCGCTAACCATTCCGAACGCTTCATAGGTGGCAAAGAGGCCATGACGACCCGTTAACGTGTAGCCCTCGAGCCAGCCATGACAGTTGTGTTCACTCAGCACCTCCATCACCCGGCCCTCGTGCGAGACCTTTACGTCCTCGGGGATGATGCGTTCCATAAAGCCACGGTCGGTAACTTCCAAAACCGCCCCGATACGGTTGGATGTGGTCTCGTCAGGACAGAACACCCGGAAACGGTCTGGGTTGTCGCTGTAGAGATCGCGCATCATGTCGCCTAATACCCGGGGGCTTTCCATCCGCTGTGTCGCGGGAGATTCCACTTCGATGGCGTACTCATCAAAGCCACGCATCTCCAGCGGATTAACCTCATTGCCGCCATTAGCTTCAGGTGTGGCAGTCATCCGAAGGTCACCCTCGGGAGTATTAGCTAGAACCGCAGGTTTGGGAGAGCCGTCAGATTCAAAGAGCTCGTGGGGTCGATAAGAGTTCAGCCAGTTCTCCAGAATCGCCAAATGCTCTGGATTGCCCTTCACACCCGACAGCGGAACCTGATGCGCCCGCCACGTATCGGTCACCTTGATGCCGTCCACTTCCGCAGGACCGGTCCAGCCTTTCGGACTGCGCAAGATAATCATGGGCCAGCGGGGCCGTTCCTTCATCCCGTTGGCTCGAGCGTCGTCTTGAATAGCTTTGATCTTGTCCAGTGCCGTATCTAGGGCTTCGGCGAAGCGATGATGCATACCGGGGAGGTCCTCACCCTCGACCTCAATGACCTCGTAACCGTGACCCTCCAAAAGTGCTCGGACTTCTTCTGGTGGCTTACGAGCTAGAACCGTTGGGCCGGCAATCTTGTATCCGTTGAGGTGCAGGATCGGCAGCACCGCTCCGTCTCGCTCGGGATTAATGAACGAAATACCTTTCCATGAACCCTCAAGGGGACCAGTTTCAGCTTCACCGTCACCAACCACTGCCAAAGAGAGCAAATCTGGTTTGTCCATGACCGAACCAAACGCATGAACTAAGACGTAGCCCAGTTCGCCACCCTCATGAATGGATCCTGGTGTAGTCACGCTGACGTGACTAGGGATGCCACCTGGTGCGGAGAATCGCCGACAAAGCCGGGTCAGGCCTTGCTCATCGCGTGGGGTGTCGGGGTAGGCCTCAGTCCACGTCCCCTCTAGCCACGACGCAGCGGTGAGGGCCGGACCACCATGACCTGGACCAGCGAAGAAAATAGTTGGCTGACTGCGCTGTCGGATCGCCCGCGACATGTGCGAGTAGATGAACCCCAGGCCAGATGCAGTGCCCCAGTGGCCCAACAGTCGCGGTTTGATGTCATCGGAACCCAGCGGATCGCGCATCATGACGTTGTTCTGCAAATAGATTTGACTCACGGTCAGATAGCGATTAGCTCGCCACCAAGCATCTATAGTTGCTAGCTCGTCTTGGGGTAGGTAGGTCTCCGACATGGTTCTCCTGGTCGCGGCGATTGGCTGCCAGTTTGTCGAAGATCAGCGCCGAACGCACTGCCAGCGCTATGTACCATTCGGATTGCGGAGCGATAGCTTGATAAGCAATACCTGTCGCTAGCTGGTTGCTGGTGTGGGAGAAGTGATCTCGTAGGTACCTGAAGCCTTACCGGGACCACCGATGCTCGTTTCTGTGAACGTTCCGTCGGGGCTGAGGGTGATCAGATTGTCTTTACCGTCGGCGCTCGAGCCCTCATGCACGATCTCAATCTTCAGCTGTTCAGATGATTCGCCGAGCGAGGCCATATACGTGCCTGTGAATACACTGCTGGCATCCGAAGCGAAGTATGCCGACCACGTTTTGGCAGGTACGAAGGTAATAACGGCTTCCTTATCCGTTGGATCAACATCGGATGAGAAGTTGCCGGTGCCTTCCTTGTACGTCATGTCAACCACCGCATTCAGCGCACCCACTGATTCACTCTGCTTGACCAGGTCTGCCAGCGAGGAAGCCGGTGCGATCTCTGCTTCCGTTGACATCGTTGTGTCTGGTGTAGCGGCGGGGGAGGTCGACGCATCGTCACTATCCGAGCTACATCCCAGACATACCAAACCGATTGTCATAATGAGAGCGGCTGTCTTTCCTAGTTGTTGTGAAGTCATAGCGGCCCCTTAAAAAGTCGTAGGCGATCTGTCGCCCCATTTAGTTCCGCAATGGCGGACTGAGCTTTCTGCTGATTAAAGCCTATTTCCGATCGGGAGATGTCTGAATATCAATATGGAAGTGCCAATACGGCCTTCAGCCTAGGCTCAGCGATTTCTTCCGATATTTTTGTGGGGTAGCAATGTGAGTTGAGGGGAGAAAGATGTCGGAGACCAGCAAGCCAACCTTTACGGTGATTGGGGCTGGCATGATCGGCGTCCTTTATGGTGCTCAACTGCAATATGCCGGTTATGACGTTACTTATCTTTTTCACCATCATGCTAATGAAGTCGCTAAGTCCGGTATTGAAGTCGATTTCGACTCCGGGAATGTGGTCCTGCCGGACGTCAAAGTGACTTCTAAGCATCAAGATTTAACGCCCACCGATGTAGTACTCGTCTCGTTGCGGACTAGCGACAATTATTTGTTGAGCCAGCTACTACCGCCAGCCCTGAAAAAGGACTCAATCGTTGTCATGCTGCAAAACGGTATGGGAAACGAAGAGGATGCCCGCAGACTTCTTGGATCCGACTCTCATGACTGGTCTGATGTTCGCATCTGTCGTGGATTGCCCTTTGTTTTAGCCGAACAGTTAGGTCCCGGCCACATTAAGCATGATCAATTTGGTCAAGTCACCTTTGGCGTGCCGGGGGTCAAGGCACCAGATTGGTTGACGGGGGTTGTGGATTGTTTCCAGCGCGCGAAGATTCCCACAGCAGTCACTGACAACCTACAGCTCACTATTTGGGAAAAGCTCGCCCTCAACGTTCCCGCGAACGGTCTACCGGTGCTCTTTCACGCATCAATCGGTGAAATTGCGAGTGATCCTGCCATGACATCGCAGTGGCTTGACTTGATGAAGGAGGTCCAGAAAATCGCTGTGGCTGATGGTTACGATTTAGCGGATGACTTCATCAGCGGGATGTATGAGAAGAGCAAAGGGATGCCCTTTTATCCCAGCATGATGCGCCACTATGACGCAAAGAAGTCAATGGAGTTGAATTCGATCTACGATCGTCCCTTGCAAATCGCTAAGGAAAAGGGAATCTCCGTGCCCGCAACGGAGTTGCTCAGTGGAGTTCTGGAAATGCTGGACGCCAGGAACACGGGCAAGGTTCCGCCGAAGTCCTAGGGTCCAGAACCTCATATTGCAGTCCTGCCGGGTTACTGATGTGTGAATAGACCTGGTGTGTGGGTTTACGAGTTCGGCTACGTTCGGTCGAGTTGATTCCACCCGAACTCGGGGTAGCCGAGGTCGGGTGCGGAAATATCGTCGAGGGCAACTCGTATTTCCTCCGGTAGCTCGAGGTGCTCACTTTCCAAGACCGCACGCAACTGCGAGATCGTACGAGCACCCGTCACCGGGGCTACAACACCGGGACGATCCCGCACCCAAGCCATCGCTACTTCCAGCGGATGTACATCCAAACCTTCAGCCGCGGTACATACCGCGTCGGTGACGCGTCGTGAGGCATCGTCCAGATACTCAGAGACAAAAGCACCGAAGTGTTGCGACGCGGCGCGGGAGTCACTCGGAGTGCCGTATCGGTACTTACCGGTGAGTACACCGCGACCCAGCGGAGACCACGGAACGATACCTACTCCGAGGTCCTCTGCGGCTGGCACAATTTCACGCTCGATACCGCGCTGCACAAGCGAGTACTCCATCTGCGCAGCGACGATCAGCGACCGTTCCGGTAAGGCTTGCTGCCACGTGGCTGCTCGAGCCAACTGCCAACCTGCATAGTTGGAAATGCCGACATACCGGGTCTTGCCAGAACGAACAGCGTCGTCTGCCGCAGACAACGTCTCAGCCATCGGGGTAGCGGGATCCCAAGCATGCAAGAACCAGATGTCCACATAATCGGTACCTAGCCGACGCAACGAACCTTCCAACGATCGCAACAAATGGGCTCGGGACGCATCAAATCGACGCGTTGTGCGTGGTCGGCTGACTGACTTGGTGGCCAGCACCGTCTGCTCCCGACTAGCCGTCTCGTCCATGAGCATTCCGACGATTTCTTCGCTAGCACCTTCGGCATAGACATCGGCGGTATCGATGTAGTTGCCACCGGCCTCATGGAAACTTTTCCACTGATCGCGGGCCTCGTGTTCATCGGTGTCGCGGCCCCAGGTCATCGTGCCTAATCCGAGTCGGGACACCCAGAGGCCGGAATTGCCCAATGGTCGCTGCTGCATGGGACGAAAATACCCCCACCTTGGCATCCCAGCATCACGCAACGCCGACGCCCAAGGGCGGACTGTGCCAATGCCGGGGTAATGTCGGCGGTGACCGCTAGGAAAGGACCACAATGCGCTTGGGAATTAACCTCGGCTACTGGGGCATGGGAAACGATGCTGACAACCTAGAACTGGCCCGGGAAGCCGACCGATTGGGTTACTCCGTCGTGTGGGCCGCAGAAGCCTATGGTTCCGATGCCGCCACCGTGTTGAGTTGGATCGCGGCCCAGACCGAGCAGATTGACGTCGGCTCAGCCGTCTTCCAGATCCCCGGTCGTACACCAGCAAATACTGCAATGACCGCCGCAACCCTAGATACCCTTTCCGGCGGCAGGTTTCGGCTCGGACTAGGCGTCTCCGGACCACAGGTATCAGAGGGATGGCACGGGGTAAATTTTGCCAAGCCGTTAGCTCGCACTCGGGAGTATGCCGAGATCGTGGGTAAGGCTCTGCGACGTGAGCGGCTTACCTATGACGGCGAGTTCTTCAAACTGCCGCTACCCGACGGTCCTGGCAAAGCTCTCACACTCACCGTGCATCCGGTTCGGGAACAGATCCCGATGTACTTGGCAGCCATTGGTCCGACGAACCTCGGGCTCGCCGGCGAGATGTTCGACGGTTGGTTAGCGATCTTTTATTCACCTGAGTTCGCCCCGGAACTGCTGAGCAGTATCGCGGCCGGCCGCGAACGAGTAGGTAAGACCATGGCGGGCTTCGATGTAGTTCCCAGCGTTCCTGTTGTCATTGGCGACGATGTGGAAGCCTGCGCAGAACCGTTGCGGGCATATGCGGCGCTGTATGTCGGAGGGATGGGCAGCCGTGATCGTAACTTCTACAACCAACTCGTGACTCGAATGGGTTACGGCGAGGCTGCTGGAGAAGTCCAAGAGAAGTATCTGGCCCGTGACTATGCCGGCGCTGGTGCCGCCCTGCCGTTTGAGTTCCTCGATCGCACCTCGTTGATCGGACCGCGAGAGCGAATTCGGGACCGGTTATCCGCGTACGCCGAGTCCGGTGTCACGACCCTCACCATCGCTACCTATGCCGGAGCGTTAAAAGACCGCATCAATACAGTCCGGGCAATGAAAGAGATCCTGGATGAGTCCGGCCTCGGTGATTGATGACTTGGTTTGAAGCGGTAATTCTCGGCCTAGTCCAAGGTTTGACTGAGTTCCTGCCGATTTCTTCGAGCGCTCATTTGCTCGTGGTATCGCAACTATTCGGTTGGGAGGATCCCGGAGCAGCCTTTACTGCGGTTTCCCAAATAGGTACTGAAACTGCGGTGATCATCTATTTCCGTAAAGACATTGGGCGGATTATCAGCACCTGGACTCGGTCGCTGACTAATGCAGACCTGCGATCCACTATCGATGCTCGCATGGGTTGGTACGTCATCATCGGTACGATTCCCATCGGGTTACTGGGATTCACTTTTCGCCACCAGATCGAAACGGTGGCCCGCAACCTGTGGCTCGTCGCCATCATGCTGATTGTATTTGGCATAGTTTTGGGGCTGGCAGACCGGCTGGGTCGGAAACAGAAAACCTTGGACTCATTGAATGCTCGCGATGGCATCCTGTACGGCTTTGGTCAAGCATTAGCGCTGATTCCCGGAGTATCCCGCTCAGGCGCAACCATCTCCATGGGCTTGACCTTGGGGTATAACCGCGAGGCGGCCACCCGCTACGCCTTCTTGCTGGCTATCCCAGCGGTACTGGCGTCCGGATTCTTTGAGGCACTCCAAATTGGGGATGGGCCAGGGCCGGAATGGGGTCCTACCATCATCGCCACCATCATTGCTTTCATCGTGGGTTACGCGGTGATTTCCTGGCTGATCCGCTACATCTCCTCGAACTCCTACCTGCCATTTGTCATTTATCGACTGGGTCTTGGCAGCCTGATCTTGGTGCTGTTGGGCACCGGAGTCCTCACCACCACGTGACCGATGCGCTATTCCCGCATAGGCTGGGGGTGTGACAACCGTCCTACTACTGCGCCATGGACAGAGTTCAGCCAACGCAAATGGGGTGCTGGCTGGGTGGATGCCTGGTGTTGAGCTTGACGAGGTTGGTCGTGAACAAGCCGAGGCGGTCGCTCTTCGACTACAAGAGGTGCGCATCAGCGCCGTACTTACCTCGCCACTAGAGCGCTGCCGCCAGACCGCTGATGTGGTGATGTCTCAGCGGCGCAATGACTTGCCGTTACACACCGAACCCGGTCTTGCCGAGGCCCGCTACGGGGATTGGACTGGACAGTCCCTTGAAGTACTAGCTAAAGACCCACTCTGGGAAACGATTCAAAACCATCCCAGCGGCGTCACTTTTCCCGGCGGAGAATCCATTGCAGCTATGCAATCGCGTTCATTGGCAGCGGTGCGGAAATGGAACCGAAAGATCGGATCCGGAGCTAGTTACGTTGCCGTGACGCATGGAGATGTCATCAAATCTCTCTTGGCCGATGCCCTAGGAATGCATTTAGATCTATTTCAACGCATCCGGGTTGATCCCTGCTCAATATCGGTCATCCACTACACCGAAGGTCGCAGTTACGTAGCCCGGATGAATGATGTCGGCGGCGACCTGTCAATGTTTTCCCCGGCACGACAAGGATCTAACTCGCGACGCCATGGTGTGGTCGGCGGAGAAACGACAGCGTAACTGACTATGTCTCGAATGATTCATGAGCACGATCGACCCGACCGAGCGGTGATTGGCACGGTAGGCGAACCAGGCCAACGTACCTTTTTCTTACAAGCACGCAGCGGCCGGCGTCGGCACTCCATCGCCATTGAAAAGCAGCAAGCGGAGCTCCTGGCAGACCGTATCGACAGTTTGCTGGATGATCTAGTAGCTCAAGGTGAAATCAGCGCAGAACAGGCGCAAACCCAACCGTTGCTTATGGACGATAAACCGCTGGATGCCCCCATTGAAGAGGATTTCCGGGCGGGTTTGCTGGGCTTGGGGTGGAACGCTGAGCCACAGTTACTCGTCATTGAAGCATTCGATAGCGAAGCCGAGTTGGAAGCAGCCCCAGATCTCGAGTCAGACGACCCGACCGGTCCTGACACACTGCGCATTCGACTGCCAGCCGCATCAGCTAGAGAGTTCGCCCGACGTGCGCGCGCCGTCGTAGCGGCAGGCCGGCCGAGCTGCCCTTTCTGCCAGTTACCCCTTGATCCAGATGGGCACATTTGTCCGCGGGCCAATGGCTATCGACGCTGAACCGATCGGCCCGGTGGCCCCATCGAACGAGTGGAACATTGTGGGTCAAATCGATGGCGCCTCCAATACCGTGCTGCTGGTCGAGATAGCAGGTCAACGGTTTAGCTATAAGCCGCAGTCAGGCGAAACCCCACTATGGGACTTCCCTCACGGCACGTTGGGGCGTCGGGAACGAGCTGTGGCCGCTATTGATGCTGCTCTGGGGTGGGATCTCGTCCCAGCAACCACGTGGGTAACGGATGCACCGTTAGGTCCCGGGGCCCTGCAACGTTGGGTGGAACACGAGCCGACCGACAGCCCGGTCGAACTGTTTTCGGCCGAGGCTCTTCCGTCGGAATGGATCCCGGTTGTCGCCGGCACCGACGCCAGTGGCAGCCAACTCATCCTGGCTCACGAAGCTTCATCAGAGTTAATGCGGCTCGCTGTCCTCGACGCATTGGTGAATAACGCCGACCGCAAAGGTGGCCATATCCTGCGCTGCGGCGATGGTCGCATCGTGGCTATCGATCACGGCATCTGCCTTAACGAGGAACCCAAGTTACGCACCGTACTGTGGGGTTTTGCCAGCCAACCTATCCCAGACGTCATCTTGTCAGAACTAGCCGAATCCGACCTCGCCACCGATGATCCAGAGCTTTGGCCAGGGCTGACTGATCTGGAACGACAAGCCTTAACCGCGCGTCGCGAGGCCTTGCTTTCTGACCGAACTTTTCCACTGCCGAGTGGGGATTGGCCTGCGTTGCCCTGGCCGCTGATGTGAAGGTTCGGCTGGTCGGCGCTAGAGTTCTTTGGTGCGCGCCTGGCCTTGCCCTCCTGTTCCTACCCTGGACTTCTCTAGTCCAGGCCTGCGCCTGTATGACACTGCGACCGATGAAATCAGACCCACCGCAGTCGGTGACACCGCCCGCATTTATGTGTGTGGCATCACGCCGTATGACGCGACGCATATGGGTCATGCCGCGACTTACGTCGCATTCGACTTGATCAATCGGTTTTGGCGCGGTAGCGGTCACGGCGTTAACTATGTGCAAAACGTCACCGACATAGACGATCCACTACTCGAGCGGGCCGTTGCTAATGATCAGGATTGGCGACAGTTGGCCGATGGCGAAACCGAAGCGTTCCGCGACGATATGTTCGCCCTCCGCGTCATTCCCCCTGACCACTACATCGGGGCAGTGGAATCGATTCCAGGAATCGTTGACTCAATCCAGCAGCTGCAACGACGTGGTTTGGTGTACGAGGTGGACGATGACCTGTACTTCGACCTCAGCAGCGAGCCCCGCTTCGGAACGGTCGCGAATCTGAGTCGTGACGTCATGTTGGAACTGTTCGCCGATCGAGGCGGTGACCCGCAACGACCCGGCAAGAAGGATCCACTAGATCCCTTACTGTGGCAGAGTGCTCGACCCGGGGAACCCTGCTGGTCCAGCGAAATAGGTAACGGCCGGCCAGGGTGGCATGTGGAGTGCACCTCGATCGCGGGGGAGTTCTTGGGGCAACCATTCGACGTGCAAGGAGGCGGATCCGATCTCACGTTTCCGCACCATGAGATGTGTGCGGCTCTGGGGATCGCAGCCGATGATGTCTGGCCGTTTGCTCGTCTTTACGTACACAGCGGAATGGTCGGCTACCTGGGTCAAAAGATGAGTAAGTCCGAAGGCAATCTGGTTCTGGTGCGTAACTTGCGCGATGAAGGACGCGATCCCATGGCGGTGCGCCTAGCCCTCTTACAGCATCACTATCGTGACGACTGGGAATGGCACGACTCGGATCTGACCGAAGCCGAGTCGAGATTGCGTGAGTGGCGAAGTGCGGCTGCGCTCGGTGCGGGACCGTCAGCCACACAGGTGTGTGAAGATATCCGACTCGCTCTTTCCGATGATCTCGGAGCACCAGCAGCATTAGCGGCCGTAGACGAGTGGGTCGCTACCGCGCTGCGTCGTGGTGGCAGTGATCCGGATAGTCCCGGTTTGCTCTTCACTACAGTCGATGCCCTTCTCGGCGTGACCGTTTAGTCTGTGCTTCCGGCGGCGATTCTCGCTGCCTGCTTGTCTGGGACTAGGGAACCACGATCGTCGGCATAGCCCCGCAGCAACGTCCTCGCCGCACGCGTATGGGCGTCGATCAGTCCTGGCAGTAGCAACTGACCGGTTCGCGACGCGCACGTATACCCCGGATATTCACTCGCTGTGTCGTCCCAAGGAAGTACCGCCACCAGTTCTCTTGAACGACCACAGTGTGGTCCCGCAGAACTGCCCGGCGGGTTCGACCGGTATTACCCAGGAAGCGTCCAGCCGAAGCCGTGCCCTGGATTGATTCACCTCAGCAGGTCTTAGTCCTTCTTCTCGTCGTGACCGCCGAACTCTTTACGCATCGCGGACTGAACTTTGTCCGCGAACAGGTCTTCGCCCCGGGAGGTGAAGCGCGAATACAGCGCCATAGTGAGGACCGGCGCGGGAGTTGACGTCTCGATCGCAGCTTCACTGGTCCATCGACCTTCACCAGAATCGGATACCCGACCGTCAAAATCGCTGAGATCCGGCGACTTGGACAAGGCCAAGGCCGTGAGATCTAGCAGCCAGGAGCCCACAACCGAGCCGCGGCGCCAAACTTCGGCGACCTTGGGAACATCGATTTGATACATGTAATTCTCTGGATGCTCCAGTGGCGCAGTCTCGGCGTCCTGATCGCGTTGGTGTTCGCCCGCGTCGGCATGTTTGAGGATGTTCAGACCTTCGGCGTAGGCGGCCATGAGGGCGTACTCGATGCCGTTGTGCACCATCTTCACGAAGTGTCCAGCACCGCTGGGACCGCAGTGCAGCCAGCCACGCTCTTCTGGTGCGGGCCGACCGGTACGGCCTTCAGTGCGCTCAGCGGATTCGAAGCCAGGAGCGATGGTGTCCCACAGGGGATCCATTCGATCCACCGCGGCATCAACGCCGCCGATCATTAAGCAGTAGCCGCGCTCAAGCCCCCACACTCCGCCGCTAGTACCGCAATCTAGGAAGTGGACACCCTTTTCTTTCAGCATTGCCGAATGGCGCATGTCATCGGTGTACTTCGAGTTACCACCATCGACCATGATGTCGTCGGCCTCTAAAAGACCACCTAGTTCTTGGACCACCTTTTCGGTGATGTTACCGGCTGGCACCATGATCCAGGTGTTACGTGGCTTCTCAAGCTTGTCGACGAAGTCTTGGAGTGAGTCTGCTCCGACCGCGCCTTCCTTGGCCAAGTCTGCGACTGCTTCGGGATTATTGTCGTAGACGACACATTTATGCCCATCTCGCATGAGTCGTCGAACAATATTGGCCCCCATTCGTCCAAGACCAACCATTCCTAACTGCATCGGCTTATCGGTAGCCACCACAACTCCTTTCCGTGCAGCACGATGATCTGCTGCGCATTACTGGCATCCTCTGGAACGCTAGTGCAACAGTGGGGCTGTCGCTCCCCAAAGCGGCAATAACGTATAAGCAAGGCTCACCGAGAGAGGCAAAGAGCATGACGCAGACGGAAAATGGATCATGGGACCGATTGCAGGCGCTGAAGTCGACTGTCGGCGCTGCCCAGCTACGAGATCTCCTCGCGGATGACCCAGAGCGAGCGGAACGGATGCTCGTCGAGGGGGCGGGAGTGACCCTGGACTTCTCCCGTCAGCGGGTAGATAGTCAGGTTTTACAAGCCCTGCTCGCCCTTGTTGACGAACGAGGCGTGCTGCAACGCCGTGATGCCATGTTCGCTGGCGAAAAGATTAACGTCACCGAAGACCGATCCGTCCTGCACATTGCGCTACGGCTGCCGCGAGAGGCATCGCTAGTAGTCGATGGCACCGATGTCGTCCCCGAAGTCCACAAAGTACTGGATCGGATGGGCGCATTTAGTGATCGAGTGCGCTCGGGGGAGTGGGTCGGTCATACCGGCAAGCGAATCCGGAATGTGGTCAATATCGGTATCGGGGGTTCTGATCTGGGTCCGGTTATGGCCTACCTGGCGTTGCAAGATTATTCGGATCGGGACATGGTTTTTCGGTTCGTCTCTAACGTTGACGGCACCGATATCGTTGAAGCAATCCGAGATCTTGACCCCGCCGAAACCCTTTTCATAGTGGCGAGCAAAACCTTCACCACCTTGGAAACCATGACCAACGCATCCGCCGCCCGAGATTGGGTGCGACAAGGCCTCGGTGATGATGCCGATGTTGCCAAGCACTTTGTCGCCGTGTCGACCAATGCGGAAAAGGTCGCTGAGTTCGGTATCGATACCGACAACATGTTTGGTTTCTGGGAATGGGTAGGCGGTCGCTACTCCATGGATTCCGCCATCGGGCTCTCCACGATGATCTCGGTGGGACCCGACGGTTTCCACGACATGCTGGCTGGATTTCACGCTATGGATGAGCACTTCCGCACTGCACCGCCGGCTGAGAATCTACCTCTGCTGATGGGTCTACTCAGTGTCTGGAACAGGGATTTCCTCGACTGCCCGACGGTCGCAGTACTTCCGTATGACCAGTATCTGTCTCGATTCCCCGCATATCTGCAGCAGTTGACGATGGAGTCCAATGGCAAACGGGTCAAACTAGACGGATCCCCGGTGGACTCACAGACCGGACCCATTTATTGGGGCGAACCAGGCACTAATGGCCAGCATTCGTTCTACCAACTTATTCACCAAGGCACCAGCGTGATCCCGTGTGACGTGCTGTTCTTCAACGAGCCACTCAATAAAATGGGTGATCAGCACGACTTGTTGATCGCCAACGCGTTGGCACAGGCAGCAGTATTTGCCCTGGGCCGAACCGAAGACGAGGTTCGGGCCGATGGGGCGCCGGAAAAGCTGGTGCCACACAAGGTAATGCCGGGAAATCGACCCTGCAGCGTCATCACGGTTCAGAAGTTGACTCCCTTTGCGTTGGGAGCGCTGGTGGCTCTATACGAGCACACCGTGTTCACTGCTGGTGCAGTGTGGGGCATCGATTCGTTCGATCAGTGGGGTGTGGAACTAGGTAAGGCGATGGCAGTCGGCTTGGCGCCACAACTCATTAGCGGTGACCCAGCACCCGCGGGACAGGACGCCGCGACTTCGGCGGCTGTGGCCCGGTATCGAGCGGCGCGCGGCAGATAGGAGCCACCAAGGCCTTGCGAGTAAGGGCGTGCACCCTATGCTGAAGTCATGCCGGAAACTCCTTTTTTTGAGGCGCTACAGCGCCGTGTGATGGTGGCCGATGGAGCTATGGGCACCATGCTTCAGGCAGCTGACCTGTCGCTGGATGATTTCGAGAACCTAGAAGGCTGCAACGAAGTTCTAAACGTCACTCGTCCCGATGTAGTTGCGGAGATCCACCGCGAGTATTTCAACGTGGGTGTCGATTGCGTCGAGAGCAACACTTTCG
This sequence comes from Micrococcales bacterium, assembly GCA_002699445.1. Lineage (GTDB taxonomy): Bacteria > Actinomycetota > Actinomycetes > S36-B12. The sequence continues at coordinate 13,618 of PAAU01000048.1, forward strand.
GAGCAAACTGGGCCAACCTGGCCGAATATGACATCGAAGATCGCATTTACGAGCTGGCCGAGGCCGGAGCTCGAGTAGCTCGCGACGTCGCCAACTCCTTTGAGCAGGAAGATGGCCGGGATCGCTATGTCCTAGGCTCAGTCGGGCCAGGCACGAAATTACCGTCTCTTGGACATACCGACTTTGAGACGCTTCGTGAGGCCTACTTCTCAGAAGCACGCGGTCTCGCCGATGGCGGCGCTGATGCCATCCTCATCGAGACTGCTCAAGATCTCCTGCAGGCAAAAGCCGCGGTCGTCGGTTCTCAGCAGGCATTGCGGGAGTTGGGTCTGGAGATTCCGATCATTACCCAGGTGACGGTTGAAACTACCGGCACCATGCTCCTAGGCTCCGAGATTGGTGCAGCCTTGGTGGCTCTTCGGGAGATGGGCGTAGCCGGTATCGGGTTGAACTGCGCTACAGGACCCACCGAGATGAGCGAGCATCTGCGTTACTTAGCGCATAACGCTGGTCTGCTGCTGACCTGTATGCCGAACGCAGGATTGCCGCAGCTCACCTCAGATGGCGCCACCTATCCACTGTCACCCAGTGAACTAGCTGATGCGCACGAACGATTCGTCAGTGAGTACGGCCTGTCACTAGTCGGAGGCTGTTGTGGAACGACTCCGGAGCACCTCGCAGCAGTGGTGGATCGGGTCGGTGGCAACGCGGTCGTGGAGCGAGACGTTGTCGATGAGCCAAGCGTGTCGTCGCTATATCAGCCGGTTCCGCTGCGTCAGGACACCACGTATCTGTCGATCGGTGAACGAACGAACGCGAACGGATCCAAAGCATTTCGAGAAGCCATGCTGGCGGGCAACTGGGACGACTGTGTCGAGATAGCGCGTAATCAGATCGCCGATGGAGCTCACTTACTGGACCTGTGTGTCGACTACGTCGGGCGGGATGGCGTTGAAGACATGCGAACTCTTGCAGGACTCTTAGCCACGGCATCCACATTGCCCATCGTCTTGGATTCCACCGAACCACATGTATTGGAAGCTGGCCTGGAGAAACTGGGTGGCCGCAGTCTGATCAACTCAGTGAACTACGAAGACGGCGATGGCCCCGAGTCACGGTTCGCTCGGATCATGCCGTTGGTTAGGGAACACGGCGCCGCCGTCATTGCTCTCACGATTGATGAGGAGGGGCAGGCCCGTACCGCCGAGTGGAAAGTCCGGGTTGCCGACCGACTGATCGATGATCTCACGACCAACTGGGGGATGAACCCCGGCGACATCATCATCGATTGCCTTACCTTCCCGATCGCCACCGGCCAAGAGGAAACTCGCCGGGATGGCATCGAAACCATCGAAGCGATTCGAGAGGTGAAACGGAAGCACCCTAAAGTACAAACAACTTTAGGCCTGTCGAACATCTCATTCGGACTGTCACCGGCGGCTCGACAAGTATTGAACTCGGTGTTCTTGCACGAATGTGTGGAAGCCGGTTTGGACTCCGCTATCGTGCATGCGGCCAAGATCCTACCGATGAACCGCATCCCTGACGAACAACGCGATGCTGCGTTAGATCTGGTCTATGACCGGCGCACCTACGACGATTCCGGCGAGATGGTGAATGATCCGGTGGCCCAGTATCTGTCGGTCTTTGAGGGGGTATCGGCTCAGTCTGCCGGCGATCGCGCCGCCGAATTGGCGGGTCTTCCGTTGGACGAGCGGTTACAGCGACGGATAGTCGATGCGGAAAAGAACGGACTGGCTGAGGACCTCGACGAAGCCCTCAAGTCCCGCAGTGCCTTGCAGATCATCAACGATTACTTGCTCGCAGGTATGCGCACCGTCGGAGAGTTGTTCGGATCCGGTCAGATGCAGTTGCCATTCGTGCTGGCAAGCGCAGAAACTATGAAGACAGCGGTTGCTCATTTGGAGCCTTACATCGAAAAAACCGATGACGAAGGCAAAGGCACCATCGTGCTTGCCACCGTCAAGGGCGATGTCCACGACATTGGCAAGAATCTGGTCGACATTATTCTCACCAACAATGGCTACAACGTGGTGAACATCGGTATCAAGCAGCCAGTCAACGCCATTATTGATGCCGCTGAGGAACACAAGGCTGATGCGATTGGTATGTCAGGCTTACTCGTCAAATCCACGGTCATCATGCAAGAAAATCTTGCAGAGTTGAATACCCGGGGACTGGCGGAACGCTGGCCCATCATGCTTGGCGGCGCTGCTCTCACCCGTGCATTTGTCGAGCAAGACCTCGGAGACATGTTCGATGGCGATGTGCGTTACGCCAAGGATGCATTTGAAGGTTTAGCCCTGATGGACACCGTCATGGCAATTCGACGTGGGGATAGCGAAGCAGTCCTGCCAGAGCCGCGCCGGCGACGAGTCAAACGACGTGGGCCAGCCGCCGACGCCGAAGCAGCCCCGGACTTGCCCGACCGCTCAGACGTGGCAGCAGATAACGATGTGCCGACACCACCGTTCTGGGGCACCCGAATCGTTCGGGGAATCGCGATGGCTGACATCACTGAGTACCTTGACGAGCGAGCGACTTTCGTAGGGCAATGGGGGCTCAAGCCACTGCGGGGCACAGACCAGACATTTGAGCAGATAGCCGAAGAAGAAGGCCGACCTCGACTACGTAGCTGGTTGGACCGGATCAAAACCGAGGGCTTGCTCGAACCAGCAGTGATCTACGGTTACTTTCCAGCGCAGAGCGATGGCAACACTTTGATCGTCTTTGACCCAGACGAACAGGATAAAGAAATCGCTCGATTCGACTTCCCCCGGCAGCGCCGAGGTCGTTATCTCTGTCTAGCCGATTACTTCCGATCAGTGGACTCAGGGGTTAAGGATGTAGTCGCGTTTAACGTCGTGACGATGGGCCACGTGGCATCAGAGTCAACGGCGAAGCTATTCGAATCAGACTCCTACCGCGAATACCTCGAACTTCACGGTCTGAGCGTGCAGTTGACGGAAGCCCTCGCCGAAATGTGGCACGCTCGAGTTCGTTCTGAGTTGGGTTTCTCCGAAACTGACGACACCGACATGGAAGTCCTGATCGGTAAACAGGGGTACCGCGGTTCCCGCTATTCCTTCGGCTATCCCGCTTGCCCTGACGTGTCACAGCAGGTCGACCTGGTGCGGTTACTGCAGCCAGAGCGAATCGGAGTGGAACTATCCGCAGAGCACCAGCTCCACCCGGAACAATCCACATCCGCGATGATTGTGCATCATCCTGAGGCCAAATACTTCAGCGTGTAGCTACCTGGCGGCAGTCAGCACGATGGAGTCAAATACGACACACTGCATCCATGACGTCACTGCCATTTCAGGCTGTCCTTTTCGATATGGATGGAACCTTGGTAGACACCGAGCCTTTGTGGCAGCGCGCAGAAATAGCCATGATGTCTAACTACGGATTGCCCTGGTCCGAAGCCGATCAAGCTTATTGTCTGGGTGGATCAGCTGTGCGCGTCAGTCGCTACATGACCGACCTCATCGAAGCTAGCGGCCAAACCGCACCGGCGCCGGAGGATTTAGTCGAATCATTTATGAGCGACATGTTGCGGCAGCTGCGCCAGCACCCGCCGTCACCTCAGCCAGGTGTCACAGCACTACTTGAAGAAGTTCGTCGCGCTGAACTACCCACCGCTTTGGTGACATCTTCGACACAGCCACTCATGGAGGCAGTTCTTGATGCCATCGGTCGACAGTGGTTTGACGTAACTGTGCACTCAGGTAGCGTGCAACGTCACAAACCGGATCCGGAACCGTACCTACTGGCTGCAAGTCTTTTGTCCGTCGACTCCAGCCGGAGCATTGCCGTTGAAGACTCACCCACAGGCGCGGCATCGGCGACCGACGCAGGTTGTTTTGTCGTCGCAATTCAACATATGGCGACAATTGAACAGCAACCCCGGCGTGAGGTAGTCGGCGACCTCTTA
>PAAU01000049.1 GCA_002699445.1 Micrococcales bacterium
AGTCTTGCCAAACGTATGTCCGCCAGCGACTAAGGCCACTGTCTCCTCGTCATTCATGGCCATGCGTCGAAATGTTTCGCGGATATCGCGCGCGGAGGCCAGCGGATCAGGATTCCCGTTGGGTCCTTGCGGGTTGACGTAAATCAGACCCATTTGTACGGCTGCCAGAGGATTAGCTAACTCGCGTTCGCCGCTGTAGCGCTCATCGCCGAGCCAGGTTCCTTCGTAGCCCCAGTTGACCTCTTCAGGTTCCCACACGTCAGCACGGCCACCACCGAAGCCATAGGTCTCAAACCCCATAGTTTCAAGTGCCACGTTCCCGGTGAGCACGAAGAGATCGGCCCAAGAGATCTTGTTCCCATACTTCTGTTTGATCGGCCACAGCAGCCGCCGCGCCTTATCAAGATTCGCGTTATCGGGCCAACTGTCGAGCGGGGCATATCGCTGCATACCGGTTCCCGCTCCGCCACGACCATCACTTGTTCGGTAAGTACCGGCGGCATGCCAGGCCATTCTGATGAAGAAGGGACCGTAATGGCCGTAATCGGCAGGCCACCATTCCTGAGAATCGGTCATCCGGGCGGCCAGATCCTGTCGGAGAGCATTAAAGTCAAGCGAGTCAAAGGCCTCGTCGTAGTTGAAATCCTCGGGCATCGGGTCTGAAGCCGGGTTGTTTTGGCGCAGTAGACTTAAATCCAACTGGTGGGGCCACCAATCACGATTGGTCATCCCATCGGTATCCCGCCAGCGCTCTCCACCGGTCACCGGGCACTTACTCTCGTTACTCATTCTGTTTCTCCTTGTGGTGCAGCGTACTTTCGATGTTTGGACCCCCGGTGCTCTCAGACCTCTGCTGGGAACTCACGGCATCTTGACAACGCGGACATCGGCCCCAGAAGGCCACTTCCGCTTCATCGATGTCGAAACCGTGATCGCTGCTCGCCGTCAGGCAAGGCGCAGCACCCACGACACAGTCGACGTCCACGACACAACCGCAGTCCCGACAGACTAAGTGATGATGATTGTCTGCCACTCGATCTTCAAAACGAGCGGCCGAACCCGCAGGCTGAATACGGCGGACCAAGCCCACCTCAACGAGAGTGGCGAGTGCGTCATAGACCGTCTGCACGGACACCGAACCGATTTGAGCTCGCACTCCGCCTGTCACTGCTTCTGCCGTCAAATGGGGCGTCGCTGAGATAGTTCGGAGCACAGCTAATCGCTGGGCGGTCACCTGTAAACCTCGACCTCTCAACTCAGCAGCGGGGTCTGAAATCACTTTTTTACTCTATATCGAATTCTGGAGTAGTTCCAGTATTGGAGTGAATCTCTTTTATGAATCTGCTGGGACAAGAAGCGTTGACTCCAAACGGTTGAACTTGCACATTTTGCCGTCCATGTCGTTTGGAAGGCCTCAAGCGGGGAATAACCTTTCCGTGGGAGCGAAGAGGAAGGACGCGATTGATATGAGTTCTCCGGCAGGTGGACCGGGACCGAGAACCGAAGCATTACCCGTAGTAAGACAAGACGCTGAATCAATGGCCAATACGCAATCGGTGGCCAGCATTGCTGCCAACACGCAACGGTTTGCGAGGCGATCACGTCGACTCGTGCGTCTTCTCGTGGCGGCGACAGCGACCACAACTTTCGTTGGAGTTTTCGCGGCAGTCACTGCCCCCCATGATTCTGCTTGGGGGACCCTCTGTTTGATCATCTTGTTCGCCGCTGGCGCGCTGGGAACTCGCAAAGTTCTGCTCGCTTATCGAGACAACCGTAAGAAACTGGTTGCCTGCCAACTTGCCCTGGTCAAGATTGCTGACAGTGCCCCCATCGACGAACGCCCTGACGACACCTGGCGACTCGGCCGCTGAAAAGATCCGGACAAACATTCAGGCTGATTCAGGGCAGAATATGCCCAGGACTTTGCTGGGCTAGTCACTGACACTTACACTTCGACCACACCTCGGAGTTTCTCTTGACTAAACACTTTCGCATGGGCTCACTGACCTTCGTGGCCCTCGCTTTGCTGATGGGGGCCATAATCGCCCCTCCCAAGATTGTGGCTGTGGCCAACGCCAAAGAAGGCGGGATCGAAGACGCGGAACCGAATATGGAACCTATCGCCCTTAATCCCAGTGGGAAATTCCTGGTGCAATTCAAAAAGCAGGAAAGCCGACCGACCCACAAGATCTTAGGTGAAGCGGGTGTCTCCGTATCGCCAGTTCAACTTGATGCGCTACGCGGCCGCATCTTCAACGGCACTCAAGCCGATATTACGAAACGGGAGGCCCGGTCCCTGCGAAAGTCTCGTGCCATAAAGACGGTCGAACGAATCCGAGCTGTATCGGTACAAACCGTGCAGACACCATCGTTCCAAAATCAGAGCACAACTTCCTTGTGGAACCTTGACCGAATCAATCAGCGCCAACTACCGCTGGATGGCACCTATAATCCATTCGATGACGGTGCCACAACCGACATCTACATAGTCGATAGCGGGGTTAACAACATCCCTGGGCAGTTTGAGGGCAGATACGGCGATAGCGCCTACGTCCCAGAAGTAGCAGCTAACTCCTACGATTGCGAAGGACACGGCACTCATGTCGCCGGTACTGCTGCCTCAACCAGTTATGGAGCAGCCAAAGGCGCGAACATACACTCCGTTCGAGTGCTGGACTGCTACGGACAAGGAAATACCGCTACCATTCTGGCCGGCTTGAACTGGGTGGCCGAAAATGCCCAATCACCAGCGATCGTGAACCTCAGCCTGGGTGGACCTCGATCGGAACTGAATAACTCTGCGGTCAAGCAGCTGGATCAGATGGGTATTCTCACCGTTGCAGCGTCAGGAAACGAGGCAATAGATGCCTGTGACACGAGCCCTGGTAGCGCCGCTGAATCGCTGACCGTATCGTCGAGCAACCAACAAGATGGGGTCCCGGTATTCAGCAATGTAGGTCCTTGTGTCGACCTCTTTGCTCCCGGCACTGACATAACATCGCTATCGCTAACTGGACAGCCGATGCAGCTTTCGGGCACTTCTATGGCAGCACCGTCAGCCGCTGGTGTAGCCGCCATCCTGTGGGAGGCGAATCCCTCCGCAACGCCAGCACAGATCCGCCAAGAGATTGAGGGTTCAGCAACTGAGGGGGCACTACAGTTCAGCGGAAGCCAGGCAAACTCACCAAATCTTCTGCTCTACGTAGATTCACAAACGCCTTCTCTATCTGTGCCCAGCAAAGTGAAAAAGCTCAAGGCCAAGAAAGTAAAGAAAGCCAAGGCCAAAACGATTTGGAAAGCACCTAAAAGCAACGGCGGCACCGCAGTTACGAAATATGAGACCCGTATCAAGAAAAAAGGAAAAGACTGGAAGTCTTGGAAGGGCCACAAGGCAAAATCTGGCAAAGATTCGTACCACAAGATGTGGAAGAAGCTCAAGTCCGGTAAAAAGTATTCAGTCCAAGTTCGAGCCAAAAATGCGGCTGGTTTGGGTAAGTCTAAAAAGGTCTCCTTCAAAACTAAGAGTTAGCGGTCAGTACCGCTTACCAAATGCGAACTCGGTCGTCGGGATCTCGCCACATGCCGTCCCCTGGTTGAACATCGAACGCCTCAACGAAAGCATCATTGTTGACTAGCACTCCTTGCACCCGGAATTCGGGTGGAGAGTGCGGATCTATGGCAATTCGTCGAACAGATTCCTCGGGTCTAGTTTTCGCCCGCCACACTTGCGAGTAACCCACAAAGAATCGTTGCTCCCCCGTTAGATCGTCAATCACCGGCGGTTCTTGGCCATGAAGCGACTTCAGGTAGGCGCGCATCGCCACTGCGATCCCAGAAAGGTCGGCGATGTTTTCACCAAGAGTTAGTTCGCCGTTGACCGGATGTCCTGCTACCGGCTCATACTCAGCGTATTGCTCCACCAAAGCGGTTGTTCGTTCCGCAAAAGCCTCATGGTCCTCCTCCGTCCACCAATCGCGCAGGTTTCCCTCACCGTCGTATTGGCAGCCCTTGTCATCGAAGCCATGACTGATCTCATGACCTATGACTGCTCCAATCGCGCCGTAGTTCACTGCATCATCTGCCGTCATGGTAAAGAAAGGTGGTTGCAATATCGCTGCCGGGAAAACGATCTCGTTCATCTCTGGGTTGTAATAGGCGTTAACCATTTGAGGTGGCATAAACCATTCCTCACGATCGATTGGACCGCCTAACTTAGCCATGTCTCGGTCGTGATCGAATTGCGCCGCCCTAATCAAGTTCCCAATGAGATCATTCGGCTCGATGATCAATGCCGAGTAGTCGCGCCATAGATCGGGATAGCCGATTTTGCTGCGGAACGTACCTAACTTGGCGTGTGCTTCAGACTTAGTCTGGGGCGACATCCAAGCTAGGGAATCGATCGACTCTGCAAAAGCATCGATGAGATTGCCAACGAGTTCCAACATTCTGGTTTTGTTTTCCGGCGGGAAGTGTCGCTTTACGTACTCTTGCCCCAAAGCCTCGCCTAGAGCACCCTGGACGACGTCAACGCCACGCTTCCAGCGAGGTCGTTGTTCTTGAACCCCCGTTAAAGCAGTCCCATAAAAAGCGAAATTTTCCCGATCTAACTCTCCCGGTAGATACGGCGCGAAATTACTAATCAGGTGAAACTTCAAGTAATTTCGCCACGTGGCCAGATCCTGGTCAGACATCAAGATCCCTAGCGACGTCAGGTAGTCCGGCTGACCGACGTTAATCGAATCGACGGCTTCCGGAGCATGACTACTGGTCAAAAAAACGGCTAGATCTAGACCGGGTGATTGAGCCGCGGCGTCGGCTAACGGCAACAGGTTGTATGTAGCCTGCGGGTCGCGATTCCGAACGTTATCCCATTGCTTTTCCGCGATCCGTGACTCGAGGGTGACGATTTGATCGGCCACTTTGGTCGCAATAGCTTCGTTCCCTAAACCCGCCAGCTGCCACATGGTGGCCACATGATTTCGATAGCCCGCTAGTATTTCGGCGAATCTGTCGTCGAGGTAGTAATCGCGATCAGGCAAACCCAGGCCAGACTGGCGAATGTCCAACAAGTAGCGAGAAGAGTCTCGATTATCTTGATGGACAAAACTGCCTAATGGGGCGCCGATCCCATCCCGATCAAATTCGCCAAAGATCGCGGCCAAGTCAGTGGCGTCATCGATGTCATCGATTCTCTGGATTAGCGGACCTAGTTGCTCGAGGCCACGGTCGTTGATTGCATCGGTATTCATGAAGTCCGCGAAAAGACCAGCGACTTTGCCCCCGGGTGTTTCCAGTGATGGAGCTGAGTCGGTGAGGTGACTGATGATGTCACGCAACTGTTCCAGCGATTCGTCACGCAGTTTGATGAAGGAGGCGTACTCCGCTTTATCCGCCGGAATGTCGAACTCTTCCAGCCACTGACCGTGCCAGGCTCGATAAAAGTCATCCTGCGGTCGGACCTCTTCGTCACGTCCGGACAGGTCTATCCCAGAAGCATTTGTTGCAGTCATACCCGTAGCCTATGCGAGCCTGCTAGCAAGGCCGTTCTTGACCGTCGCCCCTAAGTGCCGAACGACCCAACTGCCCCTAGGCTGATATATGAACGCGGGTCAAGGAGGACACATGTCAGCTTCGATACCAGCGGAGGGCCTGCCTGAAGGTAAGGTCGTCGGCGCTGACGGTTACGCGGTCGGAAATAACGGCGACTATTTTGCGGTAGGCCGCAAATGTCGCCACTTAGGCGCAGATTTGGCACATGGATCGATTGATGAAGACGGTTGCCTCGTATGTCCATGGCATCAAGCGAAGTACGACGTGAAGAGTGGTCGGATGACACAAGGTCCACAAGGCTTCTTCGCGAAAATTCCCGGACTCGATACGAGTTTCAAGTTGCTGACCAAGGTTCTGCCACTCAAACGCGGCAAAGTTACCCGCTCCGGAGACGACCTAACGGTGGCCTAGGCCTGAGATGCTTCCTCAACAACGTAACTTGTTCAGGACTTAGGGATGTCAATGCAAGGTAAATCAAAGTTACACGCGATGACGTGCCACACGTAGAAAATTTTTTACTCATTTACCCCGGCCAATCCGGTTTTCGTTCATTCCTAGTTACGGATTGCCTACCAACGATTGAAATAGCGGATTTCGGGTCGACACCGTCGTGTCTGAAACTAAATTCGCAGAATGACCAATCACTATCGCGAGACAACTGCTTCAGCCAAGAGGGCCTCATTACGAGCCATGGGGACGATCGCAACACTCAACGGAACGCGAGAACCGAAAGACGCCACAAGACGAATGATTGAAGCGGCGGCGGTACAGCTTTTCGAGCTCAAGCCCACGGACGTGGACTACAGTCCGATCAGTCCCGAGGAGCTCGCGGCGGAAGTGCCCACTGACGATCCTCGACCCCTCTTAATCAACCTGATGTCTCTGGTCCCGTTCGCCGACGATGAGCTGAAGCCTGACGAAGTAAAACTCGTCGATTCCTATGCAGCAAGTCTGGGGGTCAAGCCTGCGATCGTCACCGATCTCAATCGGTTAGATGACGATAGATACAAGCTGTTTGTTTACGATCTCGTCCGCCGTGAGACTCCCATTTTCTTGGGAACCAATAGCAAATGGGCAGAGATTCACGAGGCTGCGCGAGAAATGCGGTTGCACTTCGGCGACAAGACCGCAACTGAACGTTACGAACGTCTACAGGAACTGCCTGAAGGAACCCTCGGGAATACCTTCTACCGGTTTTACACCGATCGCGGTTTTGCATTCCCGGGCGAGAAGGATTCACTCGGCGAGACCATCACTCGCCATGACTGCTTACATATTTTGTCTGGATGCAATACCGATGCACCTGGCGAAATCAATGTGGCTGGCGTGGAGACTGGTATGGTGCCCGGCGGGAAGGGATCGCAGATGTTGGTGGAAGTCATGGTCGTATTCCAAGACGACATCTTGCTCAAACCGGACCAACTTGAAGGAATCACTGCGGAGTCAGATGAGATGGATCCTGAAACCATGATGGCCAATATCCGAAAAGGTTTGGATATGACCAAGGACCTCTTTAAGCGTGAGGATTTCGATTTTTGGGGGTCCGTTGACAGAGACATCGAGGACCTGCGTCAAGACGTGGGCCTAAAAGAAGTCGAGGGTTACATAATTCCACCCCCAGCGAGCGAAGCAACGGCCACTGCGAAGACTGACGGTGACGCCACGAAATAGAACAATCCCCGGGGTGACGGACAGAGAAGCAAACATCTCGATATTCGAATCTCCGACTCGCGAAGTCCACTGGACGCTAGCTGCGACGGAGTAGCGGGAGGATCTACTTCAGACCGACGACTAATTCACTGGGGCTAGCTCACCGTTGAGACAGCGGCTGAGAATTCGCGCCAGTTTGTCCATCTGCTCGACGTGGGCGGAGTCGCCGTCGGTTTGCAAGACAGCAGGTCCGTCTCCATCGGTAATGATCGCTACCGCATAACCCCGCAACAGCCCCATCTGCCGGGTGTCGGTGTCAGCCGTTAGCCACCCACCCTTAAAGGTTTTGGAGCCTACACTGCCCAGTCCCCAACGATGCTCTGGTATTGGTTTCATCTGACTTCGAACGAATCGGCTCGCGGCTGGGGAGACGACCTTCTCATTCGCCAATGCCGCCATGAACCGAACCTGTTCCCGCGGTGACCAGGAATGAGAGCCTTCGCGACTGTCAGGCCACGGCTGGGTCGATGTGTCACCAATACTGCGCAAGATGTCAGTCATGGGACCGCCAGAACCACCCGGGATTCGACCGCGCAGCGTCAGCAACGCGTTCATGTCAGATGACTGCAGCGCTTGTCGCATAAGTTGTTGATCGGCTGAGGAGAGATTTTTTGGATCACCTTCACCGACAGTCTTGATATAAGCCAGCACAACCAAAACCTTTGACGTGGACCACGCGCGAGTATCAGAAACACTGCCGAACCTTGTAACGTTTCGTGGTCGGTCCAGCGATGCGTAAACGATCGCGTTGCTATCCCCAAGTTTGGGACGACACGGCTTGTCAGGCTGCGGCTTAGCGGTTGGCGGTTCCGATACTTCGGTCTCGGGAGTGATCGATTCGCTGGTCGGTGTAGATGTTGGACTGGCGACGGTCACGTCGACCGTTCCGGGCGAGTCGGGTCGGAAGATAAGAAAGGTTGCGAACACAACACCCGCAACAACCAACACCACTCCTAAGACAACCAACCACCGACGCTTTGCCTGTCGATCTTGGGCAGTTCCTACCGAGTCGTCGGAACTCCCATTGTTGGCATCACCTGGCGACGGCACTTGAGTCATGTCTTATGCCCGTCCGATGCTAGTTGCGTATCAGTCCAAAATGGCTCTGTCGAAGTCCGCACTACCAGCCTATCGGCTCCGTTGATTCACACCGGTCGAATACCAACGGTCAGCACGTACGACCTACCCGAATACATCAGGCAGCGTTCGCGACAACTTCGAAGCGCTTAGTCAACCGAGGTTGATGCTGCGCAGTTCCGCCAGATCATATTTGGCATTACCCAACGAGTCGTTGTTTCCTTCCCGATAGAGACCCCAATGGTCGTCGCCACCCTTCCAGGACTCATCGGAGAAGTTGAAGTAATACATGGAATCAAACCGGCTGTCGTCGTTATAGAGGTAACTCGCGACCCCTTCGGCGTAGGCGGCAGCGTTCTCGGTATTAGTCACCTCCGATGAGTAGCCAGAACTCTGCCAGCCCGTCTCTCCCAACACCACCGGCACTGTCGACATATCCAGTGAGTCAAACAGTCCATCGACCCAGTCAGAATCGGAGCGGATGATCTCTAGTTGATCAGCGGGCGTGTAACCGGGGTTCCAACGGTTGTTATTAGCGAAAGTTGCACCGTAATCGTGCATATTGACGTAATCGAGCAGCGGCAACACTTCCGCGCCACCGCGAGACCAAAAGCTACTGCCCTCGCGGAAAGTAGCGTCCGAGAAGTTGTAGGTCAGCGGTACGGTCGAACGCTCTCGAACGTAGTCGATTTGATCTGCTAGTTGGGGGGGCGTCATGTCCGAGCTATTCCAATCGGCAAGCTGCTCATTACCCAACGACAGCGACATCACATGCTCTTCGTGACCCTCGACGGTAGCCAATGCTGCATCGAGCAGGCCTCGTGAGCCGCTATCGGTGCTGATCCACACACCTACCTGCACCTTAAGGTCGAGACCCATATCGTCGATGGTCTGCAGGATTCGCTCGGCGTATCCGCCGGCGCCCCAGGTACGAATCGTGGTGTAACCCAGATCCGA
>PAAU01000050.1 GCA_002699445.1 Micrococcales bacterium
ACAGAATCGGTACTGTGTCAACTGGCATTGCGATTGGAATCTGTTGACGATTTCCTAAGTTCGGTGATGTCTGCGTGTGTACTGTCGATTCAGTACTCGAGCTCATGGGTGCCTCTCTGCATGCCTTGCAGGGATGCGTGTCACAGTATGCGTGGGCACTGGCATGCTCTCGCGTAAGCTCTGCACCATCGTCTTCCTCGGGAAGATCTGTCCGGAGCATGGCTTGAGCATGCTCAGTCATTACTGTGATTTTGGGATGCTCCGCACACGATCGACCACATTCGAAGCCATTTTCATGCGTACTTGATGTTGTACCACATGTGTAACACTTGCGTGTGCATTGTGTCATCGAGTCAAACACTGTTGGACAGTCATGTTGCCTGCATCGATTGCACACATGTTTCAGTGCTGTCTGTTCAACTGTTGCGATGCGTGCATCCACTGACTGCATGTGTCGTGCGTTCAGGTCCGGTTGCTCGAGACTATGCTGCATGTCATGCAGATGCGTCATTGTTGCAATCATGAGCTCGCTCAGCCGATCGTCATGTGCTCCGTAGTGCGCAACTTGTCGTGACAGAGATTCGTAGTCTCCTACTATTTTCTGTATCTCTGTGACATAATGCGGTAACGTGCAATCGTGAGTGATAGCGTCATTCATGCGAATCATGTGCACATCTTGTACCGTGTACCTTGGATCGATGCGCGAGTCCTTGAGGTGCTCAGTCTCTTCCGCTGATGTCGGCTGTACCTTGTGAAGATACAGCAGATTCCGCTCGCGATGCAGTGCGATCTTCTCCATCTCGGGCGTGATCACCCAGTGCTCGTCCGCGTTGAACAGCATGTGCGCATCCTGTTTGTTGATCGACCGGAGGACACGATCGTAGGCTCTGGACTGTCGTGGCACGAATATTCCGTCGATGTTGTGCACCGCACCGTACCCGGCAGCGAACTTAGCTCCCGCTGATGCTATATTTGGAGCCTGTGGACATATCGACGCATCGCATACAAGCGTGTGAGGTGAGCCGCGATCAGTTACATGGAGGCTCTCAAATGTCGCCTCTCCGTCAGACTTGATCTCTACGCCTTGGGCTCCGTTCAGCTTCCGTGCCGGCCCGCGAATGTAGCCTCGTGCGCCTGCGACTGACTGCCGGAGATCGAATTCTGCGCCTGTGTCCCACAACGTGCGATCATCTGCACTTTTGTTGCTAGCTACAAGCATGTCACCAGGCTCATCGTGATCTATGCTCCTGCAGAATACTGGACAAATGCGGAAAGCTTCATCATCAGATATCTCCTCGTGCTCGATCTCGTGCATCTCGTGGTCGACCTCGTCGTCCGCTGATGTATCTGATCGTCGCACGAGGTTGATGAAGTCCGGAGTCGAGATTTGCGGCACCGATAGCCGTTGCTCAGGCTTGTACACATGAGAGATGCTGACTTCATGCGTCTTGCCGCATCCTGCTGGTCCACACTCTTCAACACAGCCTGTGTACTGACCCGAACTGGTGTACTCAATGTCGTAGCATTCCGAGTCGATCATGCCGTGCTCCGGTTCGGACTTGCCGGGTTTGAGTGTGCAGAAGGCCACAATATTGTTTACCCACCTGCCGGAGTCGAGCTCCTTCACCAGGCGAATGAGGACTTTGCGAGATATTCTCTCCGGGCAGGCATGCGGCGGGTGGCCGACATTGCCACATTTCAAGCACTCGTCTCTAAAGTGATGTCTCCTCCATTCGGGGTCCCACTCAGATGTCTGCTCGAATCCGATGTTCGCGAACTTGCAATCTCGCGCGAGATGTCCTTTGGGCGGATCGGCACACGTACCTGGTTTGAGGCAGCACCAGCAGCGTCCGCGGCAACGTAGCTTGTTGCATAGCGGACATGGAGTGTCCGGGGTGGCAATCACTTTTCCGAGCGTATACTTGTTGCTTCTGGTTAGTGGCCGAATCTGTTGCTGTCGTGTCAGCTGTCGATTCTTCTCTGACTGTCTGTCGTGGCGAATCGTGCGGTCTCTATCGCGACTGTCTCGTTCTCTGTCATGTAGCGATTCTGTGCTTGACCCTCTTGCGACTGCGTGTCTCCTGTCGTACGGTTTCGCCGTGTATGCCTGTGGCTTTCTCGCACGATCATGGAGCGATTGGGCTACTTTTGCGTCTCTCGTTCCTATCGCAAACACCTGACTCGGTTGACTGTCTGGATACAGGTCCCGGTAAACCGCTCGTTCCGTCTCGACCGATTCGAATTGTGCTCGTGTTTTTGTCATTTCTACGAGGTCACTGAATGTCGATGGCCACTTGTTGTCTACAGTTGTGTCCTGTATCCGTTTTTCTGCCCAAGTACGATCTCGCAGCCAATCTAGCCATGTCTCTAACTGTTCTGTGAAACTGTCATTGTGGTACGTTCGGCCGTCGGAACTGAGCTCACTGAATTCGTTTTCGGTTTCCCTGAACAAGGTTTCGAGTTCATCTATTGTGAGGTAATGTTTCGGGCGGGTGGTGAACCGTTCAATCAGTTTCTTTTTGCGTGGCTTGTCAAGATCGGGTTTGAATCCAAGTCGAAGCGTGGCTAGCACAATGTCTACTGCTGAAACGTACGGGTGTCCGCTATGCGTGATGTTCATCTGTCGAGCGGCAATAACACGTGCCTTGTTTCGGACCTCCCGCATAGTCTGGTCATGCAGACCATCGAGCAGCTTCTGCCCGATCTTCCTGTCCTGCGCAACCAAGACAGAAGCCGGAACGAACACAAGCGTGCCTAGATTCTCCCTAATGTAGTCATTCATGTATTTGGAGAATGGCGTGTATCTCGTGACTAACATCTCACCTGTAATGCAATGGTACCGCATGCAGGCTTGTCGGCCTTCCAGATTGAGGTCACAATCTACCTGCACCACGAGGTCACCTGAGATGGCGGCCGCGATGACCGCCCACCAGTCGTCATCCGCATCGAGTGCATTACGCATTTGCTCGATGGTGTCGTCGTCGGGGCCGGTTGCTGCATCGAATTGGCTCCATGATTTCGGCATGGGCTTCACCACAGCTACCTGCCTGATTTTCTTATCGGTGCTGCGCAGTGCGCTCGCGATGGTGATGCCCGTCGCCTTTTCGTATTCGGCAACTTCCCGTAGTGACATGAACAGAGGTGCAGTGCGCGATCCCATTTGATGCGTGGCCTGCTTCCGAGATGACAACCTCTCTTCAGGTGTCTTCGGAGTCATACCTATGCCAGGCGATCCATCAAACGCTAATGTACGTGCTACTGGATCCGGATCGAGATGCCGGTCTATCTCGTTGATGAGCTCTCTCGCGATCTTGGCGTGTTTGGTGTCGAGCTCCGCGCGCGTCGCTGTATTGCCGTAGGTGGGAGATCCGAGCTTCAATGCGTCTGCTATGGCCATGCCGATCTCCCCTGCTGTCAGCTGCGAATGCCCTGGCGCTACCACCGATGGCGGTGGTGGTGGCGGCAATCCCATGAAATGCGTGACACCCTGCGGCTGCGACAGATTGGGTGTGCCAGCCCATGGTGTGAATTGCTGCTGTGCATGGGATTGTCCGCCGAGCGGCGTCTGCAGGATGACACTACCTGGTCTCGAAGATGGTGGTGGCATCAGCCCTGAACTGCCTGCAAGTGCGCTGGATGGCGGCCCTGACAGTGCACCGCCGCTACTCGGCTGGCCGGGTGGCATCGAAAGATTTCCATCGCTTGGCGATGGACCGAACGCACCTGAGCTGCTATGCACAGGTGTTGTATGGCCGCTCGCCGCTGAAGAATACATCGTAAGCGGAGAGTGCTGCCAGTTCGGACCGGGGATGTACCCCACACCTGGTACCATCGCTGCGCCTAGACTGGTCAGATGCTGGCCGTACGCTGATTGGAAGTACGGACCATATCTGTCGGATGGGCGCGAGGCGGATGGTAGGGGTGGCATTACCGATCTCCCCATCGGTGGCCGTCGTTCCGGTGTCATTGCATGACCCGGAATGCTGCCAGTCGCCGATGTCGGGAGAGCGCTCCCTGGAGTGAGTCCTAGAAGAGGACTTCCGGAACTATCGGAGGGTGTACCTGAGGATGTACCTGGAAGTACGATCTGCTCGGCCGGAGCTTGAGTCTGGCCGTGCTGAGTGCCAGCAAGTTGCAGGAGCTCCTGCAGACGTTGTTGGCTTTGAGCTGGAGACGTCATGATGTTGATCGAGAGATTCGATGAGCTCGATCAGGTGCTTGACGTCGACGATCGATTTGTGAAAAAATTCAGAGGTTTCGATGAACTGGGCTCCACAACCTGTTGAACGGCACGCTACGTAACGACGTACGTGGCGTGCTATCCCATGGTACTAAGCGCGGTAGCCATGGGGTAGGGCGGAACGCTCACGATCGGTGCGATATACCGATCGTGATTCCCGGGAATATATTAGAGCTGATAGGGGTCCCCGCCGATCCTACTCAGCTCCTCTCTGAAACTGAATCCATGAATGTATTTGACCATGTGAGAGAAACAATTAGGGTCTCGGTCCCTATTAAAGACTTAGGGGAATTTGTTCCATAATGTACTTTTAGCCGGGTGCGGTCCCTTATATCCACGGCTGCGGATAGAAGGACCTCACACTGCTCAACACCCCCCCATGAGTTGCAGACTCAATTTTGCACATTCAGTTCTGGGATCGGTTGATCTGATATTCCGATTTCTGATCTTTCATGGATTCAGTTTCGCATCTCCCTTCATATCCCTATGAAGAAGACGCATATCCGTTGGTGAGGTTTGTGCAACATACGCAGTTTCAACTGTTCTTGTGGCGTATATGCGATGGTGTGCAAAGTTACAATCATTTTTAAACTGATACACTCTCTGTTTTATCTTCATCTTCTTGACGAACTCCATCCCCCCCAAGAGAGAGTATCAGCTTGTTGTTCAATTTTTGTGTTCTCGATCGCGGATGCTATCGAGTTCCGCATGCAGTGTACCTATGTCTTCATGCGCGCCAGTATCTGTGCACCCCCCCATGAACTGTAGTTTCAACAGCTTATGCCGCTGGCAGCGGACTGTCACGTGACCACTCTCTCATTCCAAGACAGAATTTACCATGCTTTTTAAACACGTCGGCTCGTTGGTTTACGTTGCCAGATTTACTGGTACCGAAACCTTTTGTGAAGATGTCGGCACAGTTATTCTCGCCTCGACAGTGCAGCAAGTTAATGGATTTGTCTAGAATAAATTGTTTTACAAAGTGGAAGTGAGTGCGTATATGGCGTAGTGCCTCTTGTAGCCATCCTGGTGGCATAGATGCATTGGCTATTGCATTCATGCTATCCGTATAGATGGTTGAGGTGTTATTCGTTTGCGTTGCTAGCCATTCCCTCCATCTGCGCACACACCCTGGGTCATCCTCCGTGCCCTCGTTGCTAAACAGTTCTACTGTTGATGTTGGGTGGTTGATACTGGCTGCTAGCATTTGAAGATAGACTAGCTCCTGAGCACATGATGCCGCAGCGACGTACTCAGCCTCAGCGGTACTTTTCGCAGTACAGCGTTGAGTGCGACTAGCCCAGCTTATAGGCGTATCTCCCATAAATATAATCCAACCTGTTGTACTGAGGTGCTTGTCCGTCTCGCCATTCCAGTCTGCGTCACTGTATGCTGATAACCGCATTCCTCCTCCGCGTGTTATATGCAGACGGTGACTGTCACGCACACTACCGATGTATGCGCATAGCGATAGTAGTGCCTGCCAGTGCTTGATGCCGAAGTTGTTCGCGAATCGGCTGCATTCCTTGAATGCGTAAGATATAATCGGTAGTGTGCATAGTGCGATATATCCTACTTGGCCAAGCAACTGTCTATATGGCAGCCTAGCCATAGCTGCTTTGTCTTGTTCGGTTATCGGGCAGTCCTGTTGTGTTAGTCTTAAGTCCCGAATCGGTACTTGCTCGGCCTTGGGCAGCTCGTACTTGTTGGCTCGTTCCATGAGGTCATCAATAAGCTGTGAGTTGTGTAATACAAACCGGTCTTTTTCGCGTTTGACTTGAATGCCTAGGTAACGCATTGCCTGTTGGTCTATGCCCAGACGACCTAGGTCGTCTATTCCGAAGTCCTTTTCTATTTCGGTTTTGAACTTTTCGCACTGCGCTGCAGACCCTGTGTACCCTATGTCATCTACATGGCAGATCGCATGCAGATAGCTGTTGCCATCCTTACGCGAGTATATACATGGATCATGCGGATTGGTTTCAAATCCATGTGTCATGAACCAGTTATATAGCATGTTGTGCCACTGTACAGGTGCAGTGGTGCTACCATATAGATTCCGGAGAAGAAGAGCAGCATAGCCCTTCTTGTTTCTTCCGGGTGGGAGGCGTAAATATGTCTGGCCTCTAGCCGGTGCATTCAAGAATGCGGCCTGGCAGTCAAGTATGCGAAACTCATTTTGGGACTCTATGCACTGTTTCAGTAACATCCTTACGGACGATAGTCGTGGCGTCGGTGCGGATGTGGCATAGTCAGTTGTAGGCATTTTGTTACCCAGTATACACAGACGACTTTTAAGTGTTCCGTCGGCTTTTACGCGGTAAGCCCATTTTGTCGGGACAAATACGGCGCCGCGCGGCACATCTGTTAACGGAACTATCTTAAGTGCGTCTTTACGAAGTACTGCGTTCCATTCCTTATCTTCGCTCGCTAACCAGCGATCTCGGAGTGTTGGATTAGAGTTAAGTATATCGCTGTGCGTTTTCGGACACCAAGACGCCATTACGTTGTGCACGGTAAAGTACTCATCAGCGTCATCATCTCGTGGTATGTGATGATTATACACTCCGGTGAAGCCTATTGTTGCACTAGCATTCTCATACAGTGGTTGCCATCGTGTGTGGTTTAGGTTCGTGTGCTCGCGTGTGCCATCATCGTACTGTATGTCTGTGCCGAGTTCTTCGGTCGCATACTGCATGGTGACAGTTCCTTCGTGCCATGCATTGTCGGATTGCCAAAATTTACTAATCCGCATTCCGGGTTTAATGCATGTGTGACATAGCCATTTATGTGCCTTGGCCGGTAGCCGTGTCATTCCGATGCACCTTTTGTGAAAGCCTTTGTCACAGCCGTCACAGATGAGCATGCTGGCCTCATGTTTCGTTGACCCGCATTTTTCACATGCAAGGTCATCGGCCACATGCTTGCCGGATGTAGAGTTGCTCGATGCTTTGGATGGCGGTGTTGCAGACGTTGTTACTGGTATAACATCAATCGCAACTCCGTCGGTACTACGTAACCTTTTCCTTATCGCTTCTGTTTGGACTTGACTGTCCATTCGATTTTTGATGTCGGTCGCGATCGTCAGCTGCCGTGTCTTCCATTCCTTGAGTAGTTCCATGCGCGCATCTTCTGCCGACATGTCTTTCGACATTGTTTGCCTGCGTTCCCCTATAAACTTCTGCATGGTATGCCAGTATTCTATTCTGGCTTGTGGGATGCCTGTGCGGTCATCACCTATCATAGGTATGGCTTCCGGTAGAACTTCGGCCGTAACGTTCGGAACTAACAGCTCAGGGTCAGTCGGGATTGCATGTGATGCGTCTCTCATTCCAGATATTTCATCGAAAGAAGAAATGGGCACATCACTAGTAATCTGGACTGACTTCTCAGGGTTGTCTAGATCTTTCACGTAGTAACCGGGTGACATCGTTGGAAATCCTAAAAATAGCGCACGGTGACCACGAGGATCGAGCTTCTTATCTGTGTTGCGTTCTGCATGCGCGAAGTACACTTGTGACCCAAATACAGGCGGATCAAAAATGGCTTCATGACTGTGCCATGCCTCATACGGACTCATGTTGGTGCGATCGGATATGCAATGCATGTCAATGTAGCATGCATAACGCATAGCATATCCCCAGTATTCTTTGTCTAGGTTAGCATGAAGGAGCATTGCACGAGCTGTCTCAGACAGACTGCGCACTGCTCTTTCGGCCTTTGAATTCTGTTGCGGGGTGTATGGGGCTGATTTCTCAGGCCATATACCGCGCTCTAGACATATCTTAAGAAACTGATTTTCTAGTGCGGCTCTATATTCGCCGCCCCAGTCGGATCGCACACGTGTTGGAGGTACTCCTACTTCGGTTAACCATAGCATGAATGCTTCGCCATAGTCGGATTTATTTTTAAGTAGATATACCCATTTTCGATCAGTGTGGTCATCTACGAAAATTGCAGCATACTTGTACCCGTCTATGTCTCTCTCACGAAACTCAGCTAGGTCTGTGTGCACCAATCCAAGCGCATAGTCTGCTCTATCTAGCGTACCCGCATGTGGCTGTTTGGTGATCTTCGCTGCTAGGCAGGTTGGACACTTTACTTTAGTGAGACCTTTCAGTTTCTTAGCTCCAATACGCTTACCACTTTGGTGACCGTATCTTGCGTGGATAAGCTTCCACCTCGCTTGGGATGCTTTAGTTTGTGCTGCAACTCTGTGATCAATGGGACATTTGCAACTCGTGCAGGTGAGTGCATTTTGTGCCTGCTCTG
>PAAU01000051.1 GCA_002699445.1 Micrococcales bacterium
GACAACGCGAGCAAACAGGAAGGGTGTCGCAAAAGCGCCTCTGTCGCCGTTAAGAATGTCTTAAGCGGCCACGCTATAACTAACCCATATCGCGCTAAACACACGGCCTGCCGCCGCCGCCGGCGCAACGGCCCGCTGCGAGGCCGCATTGCACGCCGCGTGCAGCTCGCAGTGGCCCACCGTGCTCACGGTGAACCCAACGCAGCCGCTGTTCTCCAGCGTGGCCTCGCTGGCGCCGTTGTCTTTTGGCATGGCCGTGCCGAGCGACCTTGCGTTGCACTGCGAAGCGCAGTACTCCAACAGGCCGTCGCCGCGCCAAGTGTCTGCGGTGGGCGAAGAGAGCATCGGCGTCGACGAACACGCCACGTTGAGCTTCGGCACGCGCGAGTAAACCGAAACGGAGTTGGGCAGCTGGTAGTGCCGCCGGACGCTGGTGCCGTCAAAGCAGACAGGGTAGTTGTATGCAGGTATGTGCTTGTGCGCACTGTTCGCCCAGGACCACCCGTTGCCCGCAGCAGTGCACACTTGTGGATACGGCTTGGTGCAGTAACCATATTGATCACCCCAGCGCCTGTCCTCTTGGCGAGCGCCGTCGCCGCCGAATTGTCGATGGGTCTCGGCATCCTTCCATGTCGCTGCTCTGTACCCTTCTCCGTGTGTCGCCACGCAGAAGGCATCCGCCGCCTTGGCCCACGCAGCGTCGCTCTGTCGCTCGCTCTCTATCGGCGGTGGGTCAATCACCTTGTTGAATGGAGCCGGTGTAGCGGCGTTTTGGCTGTGGAAAAGAAACAGCGGCCTTGGCGTCAGCACGACGCTGGACGTGGTCTTGCACGGTCCAAGCAGTCGACAGGCTCCGTTGTCCGCGACGCTGAACCCTCCGCAGCCGCGAACAGGGTCATGGGCGTTGTGTGCCGTGCAGTGGTCCATGCAGTCCTGCACCGCATTGCTCGAAGCGCTCTTCTGCACCACGGCGGACTTGTCAGCACCGCCATTACCACCACCACCACCAATCGCAGACCACGTTAGAGAGAGCTCGTACTCCGGCTCGCAGCGCTGGCCAGGCTGACCGGCGTACAGGAAGGGCCCAAAGTTCGTCCTCACGCGGTAACTGGCCGCAGGCGATGATCCAGTCGCTGTCGCCTTTCCGCTGCCTTTTCCCTTTTCGCAGCTGGTGTACATGCTGCATCGGTTGGGAGACTGGATCGTGAAGCCGCTGCACACTTTCGCGAGTCCGTTACTGCCGTACGCGCGCGCGCACTGGTTGGCACACTCGACCAGTGCGTTCCAAACGTTCACCTCCACGGTCTGAATGAACTCGGCGTCGCCGCCGCAGGTGTCGAAGTCTCCGAGGTCCTCGGCGTGCGCGTAGATGCCGATGTCCACCTTTGCGTGCTTGACAGGGTGCAGCACGCTGTAGGAGGGAGTCTTTGCAAAGTCGGTCGGCTCGTCAGGCGCAGTGCACAGCGCGATCAGCGTGTCCGCCAGAGCCTGACCCCACAGTTTGCGTCCGTTGGGTCCGTCCACTGAGACCTCACTGTACGAGTTGGCACTGTGTGCGATCATTTCGCTGATCTGTGTCACGCGCTTGGCCTTGACAATGGCAGACGGCCCGGACAAGGAAAAGTACTGCACCAAAGCCGCGTCGCACCACGCGGTGTGAGTGGCCGCCGCTTCGCCTCGGTCTGGGAAAAGATGACACCCGACATCGCCGCTGCAGCTGCCTGGCTTCAGCTCGTAAAACGTCGAGCCGGTGTAAGAGCTTTTAGCACACGCCGTCTGGCTGTTTGAAGGAAAACGGCACCAGCCCTTTGCATCCTTTGCGTCGGTCGTGCTCGTGTCGAACGAGAAGCCTCTCGCTTGGCACTCTGGCTTCTTGATGCAGTACTCTTTGCACGACTGCAGCGACACTTTGGTGTGGACAGGGTAGACGCTCCACTGGCTGTGGTAACCCGCTTCGTTGCTGTCGTACCCGCTAAGACAGATGGTGTCCTTGGTCACTGTCCAGTCGCAGTGGCGCACCACGGGAGACTGCTCCTTCACCAAGGTGATGGCACGACAGCCCATTGCGTATTGCGAAAGGCACTGTAAGGCACATGCCTTGACCGTGTTGCTTGTCAGCGCCACCCTCCACGGATTGACGCCTCCGCTGTAGAGCTGCGACTTCGCCACTCCGGCGTCGTCGCGTATGGCGTGCGAGTGCTCCACCGGCACAAGCAGATCGGCGATGGTGGCGTCGTTGACCTCTTCGGCGTTGGCGAGCAGCTCGTAGTCGCTGTTTGGCATCAAGGCGTTGACGAGCGCCGCCGCCGTGGCCACCGACTGCGCTTCGTAGGCTCGCACCATGGAGTAAGACAGACCAAACCCAGCAGCGCTCGCCGAGTCGCTGCCGCCGTACGCCACTCCGCCCGTGGCGATTGTGAGCGAACTCGCCGCAAAAAGCGCACAGGACCCATGGACCGTGGACAAGTCCACCTTGAAGGAGTTGCAGCCCATGAGCTGAGCGCAATGGTGGCGACAGAAGGTGGCGATCTCGTCCTTGCGCCTGTCGTTGTCGGTGTGGCTCTCGCTCGACGACGCAACGGCGGAGAGGTCAAGGGTTGGGCGCATCGCCGGACCAATCTGCTGACCCGAGGGCACATGAGCCAGAGGCACGCGGAGCAACGCCTCGGCCGCGTAGCCCATCTGGCCGTTGAAGGCCGCTTCGGCGTGGTACACCGTGTTTCGTATACCCCAGGTCGGGTGCATCCTGCTCAGGAGTTGGAACGCGTCAGTCTTCACTCCGTCGTCGTCGTGCTCCGTGGACACCACCGACCAGAAGCCTCCGCGGCCCGAAGGCTCGTACGTGCGTCTGCAAGGCGAAGCGGCGTCGAACTTTGGCAAAGCACAGGTTGAAAAACGGTAAACTGCCGCGTAGTAATATTTCCAAGTGTATGCACGTGGCCCTTCATTTTCTCTACGCATAATGTCCCATCGATCAGCTGGCGAGTTGGTCACCGAAGCTTGACCAGACTGCATATTTGGTAAGTAACAGTGATGTCGTTGACGTGTAAATGGGAAATTGTCTCTGTCTACTTTTAAATTTTCTTTGTAGTAACTGAATCCAACGGAAGGACACCATGGCAGCGTCAGACACTTCTGGTAGCATTGCCACAGTGTGAGGGCGTACGCTGCAAAATTACCAGCGAGCACTTTCCCGGTTTCTTTGAAGCTTGTGCCATCAACGGCAGTGGGCATGTACGAAAAGCCGTGGTTGCCTAAACACCTGGGAGTCCCGAGACAGTGCGCTTTGCACTCGTCTTCGGTGACTGCTTTGGTCCTGTGAAGGTAACCGTCAGAGCCCTCGCTGACACCGTCGATTACCCTGGCGTCGTCGCTGCACAACATGGAAGTGGAGACCTTTTCAAAGTGGTATTTGGTCGCGTCGAATTTACCATCGGCTCCCAACAAAACGCTGGCACTCGACGCCGGAGCCGAGTGCGTTTGTGGATAGTAAAGCGTGTGGTCCTTCATCGGTGTAGGTTTGCACGGTGGAGCGATCACGAATTGGTTTGCTGCAATCGTCGCAGCCCGCCTCGACGACGAGCCGGCCAAGGGAATGTAGCAGGTTCCGGCGCCGAGTGTAGAGCGTGAAGCACTGGCTGCTCCCGTGGAAGAAAAGGAGAAGCCAAACCTTCTGCAGAGAAAGCCTTGGCCGCCCTGTGCGTTCTCGCATTTGCTTTGGCACCAAGGCAACGTCTTGTCGCTGTACGAAGCCAAGGATCCGGTGTACGACGCGTCACATCCCACGTTCTTGAGAGAGTTCCAAACAATGCGCGATTGTCGGTACAGAGCAGCCTTCAGATCAGGTCTGTATTCAAACTCAGACGCCGCCTTTGCAAAACGGCAGATCCCTCGGTCTTGTTGTGCACCGGATTGGTACCAGGAAACACCAAAGGTCCTGCATTCGCTGTTTGCTCCTTTCTTGGCGCATTCCATCAAGCAGGCTTCCAGTGTGGTCGGGGTGCTCCAATCTGGCCACGAATCGTAACTGCTGCCGACAATGTACTTCTCGGTGATTTGCCAGGAGTTACGAAGCCGTTTATCCGATCCCAGTGTGGCGTTTCGCAGCATGTCCACATCGTAGAGGGGATCGTACCTGGCAGCGTTGAGTGGAATGTTCAGCGTGACACACTTGTAGCTTTCGGATACCTCGTCGATCACAAACGCCGTGCACTTGGGTCCGGCCGCCTTGCAGTGCTCGCGGCAAATGTCCACCCAGTTGGTGATTACCGGCAGGCGGCCGTCTGCTTCTGTGTAAAGACCCGCTGGCGCAGATGCGCTGTTTTTGAAGTCATCTCTCGTGTAAACCCCAGCAGGCAAGCAGTTGGTTCTCTTTTCTCGCAGAGTCCCTTCGGCTTGACAAGCTCTGCATTGCCATGGATGGTACTCTCGATACACCGCAGCGGGCTTGGGCGTCATGAGGCACGATTTGGTCGTCAAAAAGACAACGGACTCTTCTGCGTCGAACATGTTCTCTCCATTCTCAAAGGCGGGAACACCAGGCGACATTTTGCATCCATTGGCACTCTGTACAGCGAGAAGGCCTCTGTAGTTGAAATTGAATCCCGAGTACCCACCACCAGCCACGTTGGCTCCTGACGCGGCTTCGTTCCTTTCCTTCAAAAGCTGCAGTGTCGATTGCGTCGTTCCATCATTCTTGGCAAACGAAGGGTAAGAGGAGCTCGATGTCGCGCAGAACCGACTATCAATGAACACTGGGTCGCATCGATACCCGGTGTGGGTTGTCCACGCACAGGGCAGCCGTGCAAAGTCGTTGGCCGGGACGATTCCTTTTGGGCTGTAAATGTCTTCCAGGTGCGAAATCGAAGGGGATGTTTGGGTTGGAAGGCACGCTTCGGGAGTGTATGCTACGTAGACCGAGTTGCTCGTGTCGACTCCGGGCCCGACGTCGCAGCGAGTGTGTGATGCCATGTACATGCGTTTGACCAACTGTCCGGAAACACGATGAATGGAAAACCCGTAGCGGCACGCGTCGTGACTTTTCGAGGCGCATATGCGCATCGCTTCGGTCTCAGATGAAACGGTTGTCCAAGACCCACTGCCGTACTTTTGACAGCTGTATCCCGGAATGCGCTTCCACGCGCAGCTGCAACCGGACGGGGAAAACTCGTGAAAGCTGTATTGCACGTTCGGATTCGGAGTACTCGTGTAAATCAAAGAAGTTGCACAAAAGGCAACTTCTCCATCGGTTCCGGTGCTGATTCCAAAGATACAGCCATTGTGGTTTCTGAGGCATTTTGTGCGGAAGTTAGCTTTTTGAAAGATGCCAAAATCTCGTTCCGCAAACGTCGTGCACGGCAACCTGGGTCTCACAGTCCATGCACACTGCATGCTTGCCCAATCGAGCTGCACCTTCCTACCCTGAACCAAGTCCGACTCTTTCGGTGTCAGCGGTTCCTGAGGCGTGGCTGCATACGAGTAGAGGTCCACGCTGGCGCTAGGGGTGCCACTGCAAGAAGTGATGCCACCAGACTGGCAATTGCAGGAGCACCCACCTGCGCCAGCGTCACAAACGCCTTTGCCTGCATCGCTTCGACCATACGTAAACCACTTGCTCGCCCCAACGCACGCTCTGGCGCACGCAATCACGCTCGGTTGCTGAGTTTGCCTAGTCTGTGTCGCGCCGTTGCACCTTGAGCGGACTTGCAGCAAGATGGGCTCGGGTTCGAACGAGTAAAGCCTGTACTTGTTCAGTTGGATGGCGTCGGTGGTTCCAGTAGCGGTGACAAAGTAACTCTCTTTGTAATTGCAGTCGAATTCTCCTTCCGACTCAACGCGGTAAAAGGCGCTGTCAATGATGGTTGCTCTGTCACCGAGAGAAATGTGTTGCAGTGCAACGTTGGCACTACTCTTAGGAATTCGACAGGAGGGATCGTTCTGTGTGCCCGTGTTCCAGCTGAAGCCAACCTTTGAACAGATAGCATCGCCGCTACACTTGGCTTTGCAAGCGGCTAGGGACAGCTGGCTGAAATCCGGCGTGGTGTGGTAGTCTGAACTGATGATGTAGTATGGCGCCTTGACGTAAGGCGCGGTGGTGGCCGTTTTTGTTTTCAGCACACATCGACAGGACACTTGGCTGTCATCAAATCGACCGTTTGAGTTGACTGTGTCAACCATGCCAAAGACAAACCACAGCGACAGACCTCGGCACTGATTGGCGCACTCGACGATTGTTTTTGCTTCGTTGGCCTGAAACCACTGCGTGCTTGTCGAATCCGACAAAGTACACTGTTTGTTGGTGGTGGTGCCGTCTGGAAGGCAGCAGGCGTTTGCCTTGCGCAGATAGAATTCTTGGTTGGTGATCCTGTACAGGTTGGTTCCCACCACCGTTGTGGTTTTGCCGACGCCACAGCCAAATCCGCCTAAAGTGGGAAACTGGCAACTGCACGCTCCAGTGCGCTCCACAAAGGTGAAAAACTCCGACTTGGATCGACAGGCCGCCGCGCAGTGTGCCGGGGTCGGAAGCTTGCGCTCGACGCGGTACAAGGCAAGGTTCAATAAACTTCCTCCTGTGTCACCACCAGGGTAGGATACCAATTCCAGCTTGACGCTCTTTGGAATCCGACATGAATTTTCACCGTGTGACCATACGAACCAGCTAAAGCCCACTTTGGAACAAGTGGCGTCCTCGCTGCACTTGGCTTGGCAAGCT
Organism: Micrococcales bacterium; assembly: GCA_002699445.1. GTDB lineage: Bacteria > Actinomycetota > Actinomycetes > S36-B12. The sequence continues at coordinate 6,713 of PAAU01000051.1, forward strand.
GCCTGAGAAAGGGAAGTGTACTCCGTACGGTAATTGGTGCTTATGATCGTGTACGGCTCTTTTTTGTACTGTATCGGTGAAAAACTTGGAACAAAGGAGATGCCGTCGTGCAACGCGTTTCCTGCACACTGAGCGTCTTTCTGCACAAGTTCAAACCTTGCTGCGCCCTGTGTAACCGTGCCGTACTGAAAGAGATCCGTGCTCGCGCTAGGTTCCGGTGTGCAGCTTGGTTTTGCCGCTGCAGCAGGCTTTGCGCGATAGCACTGGCACGAGTGGCTCATCGCGTTGTAAATGAACCAGTTTTCGCTTTTGACGCAGGCCTTTGCACAGTCAAGCGGCGTCCCGGCAAAACCCATGTCAACCAGTACAAGTGTGTCCAGCGACGAAGAAGAAGTGCGGCACCTGTACCCTTTGCGAAGCAGTGAGTACTCCACGTTCACAGCGGACGTCGACGGCACAGTTGCGCGCGGGTCTCCAACCTCGTGCACTCCTAAGACCTTGACCTCGCTTTGGTTGTAAGCGTTCCATGTCTCGCGTTTTGTAAAGTCTGGAAGCACAACGCGCGAGAAGTCGTTGTCGGCAATGTACTCTTCGGCCTCATCCGGCGACGACGTCTTGCCAAAGGGCCTCACGTAAGGCAGTGTCTTGTCGACGCCGGTGAACGGCCGTTGCCGCAGGTAAGTGGTCACTGTGATCTGCGAGAACTCGTCTTCGATCGTCTGTTTGGGAGAGGTAGACGCCGGACTGAAGGTTCCATCCTGTTTTGCGAACTGTATGGTGCGGACAATCTTGTAGTCATTTGTGCCCTGTGCACCCGTGATTTCAATGGGCTCTAGACCTTCGCATCGCTTTTTGATCGGATAACAGCCAAGGATCTTTCCGTCACCTGAAAACGTGACGGGCACCCCGTTGAGAGGGACAATCTGTTGTATGTACGTCACGCCGTAGTAGAGTCTGTTCTCCTCCTTGCCGAGCTCATCCACGCAGGCCTGTGCGCCGTTTCGTGTGGCGTCAGCTGCAGCTGGACTGGTAGGAGGACGCTTCTCGCTTAACAGCCAAAAGTTATCTTTGGAACGATGCTCCCAATTGCCGCACGTGTGTCCACCAAAAGCCACAAAGCCTCTGATGGCGTCAGGGTACGATTCGACGAATTTGTCGTTGCTTTCGATAGAGCTCATTAGCTTGTAGCGATCGAGCGAAATCGCACCTTTGAAAACAACGTGCGGCGGAGGTGGCGGTGCTACATAGCGCCTCCGTGTATCAGTTGAAAACTTGCTGCTCCACCAAGGGAAACCTCCCTCACATGCCTCCAACGAGAGCAGAACAAAAAGTGCCGCAGACAGCAACGGCCAGTTGGCTCTCATATTCTCCACTCAACGGATCGTCGGTCTAGCAGCTGCTATAAATAATATCACCGCTGATTTGTTACTCTGCATTGGCGATATATATAACTCACAGACACTTGTGAGCCATTGGAGAGACGTTGTTGCTGTTTCGGCAAAAAGGGGCAAACATTGGTTTCAAACAATGCCTTGTGCATCGTACAAGAAGCAATATCCGTCTGTGACCTTCGTTCTGAACCTCCTCCTCCTGGCATCGTGTGCAACCCTCCTCTTCCTCACAAAAGCAGCCAACGGCCAAACGCTGATGTTCAAGGCGGCAAGAAGTTTGCAGGACGGCGCCAACCTGCCGCGGCTAGAGATCAAGTTCAGCACCGCAAAGGAGAACCTGTTTGTCTCTCCCGCTGCTGACACTGCAAGGGAGTACGTCTTTGGAGGGTACACGTGGCGCAACTGGGACGAGGCGCTCAAGGACGGCACGTACATTGACCAGTACCCCATCTATCTGCAGCACAACAAGTGCGGAGCCGGGAGGTACTCCACGCAGGCGAGGCTGAACAACCCACCAGTGTGGAACCAGGGTCCGGATGGAGCGCAGAGCGTGGCTGCTTCTGCTGTTGGGAACGCTTACCGCTTTGCCGTGCCGAGCAGAACAACAACACAACCCTCTCCGGTCATGGCCCGCCCTTGCTGTCCGTTTGCGGACGGTTACAACAAGTGCTGCAAGAAGGCGTCGGGAGGGAACCTCGGGGAAAGGCTAGAGGATTCCGTCAGGCAGTTTTGGGATTGCAGCACTCAGCACGTCTGCGACAACTCCAAAGGATACGACGACGATGGGAACAATCGGTGCTCTCCAATAAGAACGAGCGTTGTCGAGGGTAGCAACGAGTTCATGACAGGCGTCAACGACGGGTACATGCCGGCTCAAACCCAGCTCACTAAAACGTCCCGTTTCGCATCGGTTGCTTGGGCTCCAGCCGACACGACGTGTGGTCATTGCGACGAGAGCTTGGTTGCACACAGCATTGACGATCCAAAGGAGCAGCCGTTTTACAGACTGAAGATGTTCTGCTACACCGACAACGTTGCCATGAAAGCATATTGGGGGCCGATTTTCAAAGACAGCGAAAAGAGTGTCAGTTTGGCCGTACCTCCTAAGCTCTTGATTGATGCCATGAGAACGACGGTCAACGCAACCTACTGGACGCACGACAAGTACTGGACCAAGGAGCAGCAATGCAAGCGATGCACTGACTTTGGCATGATGTACTTCTCCTTGGATATGTACAATTCGGTGTGCCTCAAAGTGGGACCTGGCCAGACCGCAAACGAGGACGGCACTGGCTTGCTGCCTTCAACGGTCACCGCGAATCGATACGTGCCGCTCGTGTCGACCGGTGCCACCACCACCACCACCAAGACCACGCTGTACGAGATTGTGGTGGAGAAGGATCCGCTGGTGCCGGAACCGAAGATCACCGTCAAAGCCAACCGAATCATCGTCGGCAACAACAACAACAATCACGATCTGCACAACTACCAAAAAGACTTCACCTGCCACTTCGACGCCTTCAGTGACTACCTGCGCAGTAGCGAGGTGAGGGTGTCCACGGCGTGCACCCTCGACGCCAAGGTGCCCGTGGTGTGGCCTAGTCAGTGTCAGCAGTCAACGGGTAAGGAGCGATGCAGCGTCATTGCCAGCGTGGTGAAGTTTGCAAACCTCACCAACGGTCAGAGCTTCTCGACTAAGGTCCCGGCAGGAACCGGAGACACGCGCCTGTTCGCCAGAGCGGTCAACCTGCAGCAGTCCGACCTTGGACACCCTGCAACCGATCCTGACGCGCGCTACTACGCTCCTGTGACGTACGACGGCCTGATGGCGATCGAAGGCAAGCGACTGGTCTACGAGCTGGCGGTGCTGATTCACCGCGACTCAAGCACGGGCTGCGGCATAGGCGTGAACCGGTACGACCAAGACGCGGCGTACAACACCTTCACCTACTACTACCCACACGAGGGCAACTACGGCCTTTTGCGCGAGGAGCCGCAGAGCTGGGTGACCAGTTACGAGGAGATGGTCAAGGAGCAGCGGAGGGTCATGGAGCAGCTGGCGTTCGATGCAGGAGGCAGCAGCGGCAAAGTGGAGCCAATGCCCGTTGGCGACAAGGAGTCCGTGGCGCCTTGCTGGAAGCGAAGGGATGGCATATGCAACACCGTTGGAGAAAGTAGCAGCGGAAGTAGCAGCAATGCTCACCGGTACGAAGGGCTTCCGAGCCAAGACGGTACCGTGGCTGCGTCTGGCCGTGGCGGTCCTTCGACTCCTCGTTGGCCTGACGCGGAGTACTTTAGCGACTTTCCCAACTACAACAAAGCCGATGTGTTTGGCACCGCCACAAAGTGGGACAGCGCCTCCAAGGCCAAGATCCACCCGAGCTTCCGCGAGGACAGCAGGCAGTGGAGGACCAAAGCCATCCGCGCCGCGGCGGTGTGCGTGCCGTGCATGGCGGGTTACGAAGGCGCGCGGTTGCCGACCATCGACGCCGGGTCGACGGTGCAGACCGGGAGGTACATCCGCGCGACGCTCGGCCCTGAAGGCGAGAAGAACGCGGCCACGTACGGAATCCGCGCCACTCCTGAGCAGTACAGCCGAGTCTGTGCGCCGTGCTCTCCTGGAAGCTACAACCCTCGACCAGGTGGTTCGTGCATGCGGTGTCCAGGTGGCACGTTTAGCATGCCCGCCATCCAGCCAGGCATCGACGCCTTCTATGCCGACAGCGCTCCGAGTCGGTGCTGGCCGTGCCTCAAAGGCTTCAGCTGTCCTCGGCTCGGCCGCACCGGAAGCATGTCGGTGTGCTCCGTCACCAACTACGGCAACATGTGTCCATGTCCGTTGAACACGTACCAGGACGAGGAAGGCCAGGAGACGTGCAAGCAGTGTCCCGAGAACACGGCGACGGCTCAGGTGGGCTCGAAATCGCAAAGCGCGTGCAGGCGCGGCGGCGTGCCTCCAGGCTACCGGTTCAAGGGCCCTACGTACTCGAGCGCCAACGACATCGGCTCGCCGCAAGGCAATCAGTGGGTACCCACGCTCGCCGCGATGCAGAAGGTGCCGTGCGCCAAAGGCACCTACAGCGCCTTTGCGAGGCTGTACTCGCCTTCGGCGCTGGAGTGCACCCCGTGCGGCCCAGGCACCTACGCTCCGTACGAGGCAAGCACGCTGTGTTACCCTTGCCCGTTGGGCGAGTACAACAACCGCACGGGACAGTCGAGTTGCCTCAAGTGTCCGTGCGAAGGCTGCGGCGACCAACAACAACAACAACAACAACAAAACGGCGGACAAGGCGACCCTAACGCCATTGTTAACTCGGAAAAGACCAGCTGCAGGCAGGCCCCGCCTAACTTCTACAGCCTAAGCTACAACGACGAGGACTTCACGCCCTGTGCGTGTGGCAAGACGCGGCCAAAGGGACAGAACCAGTGCTCCATCCCTGCCGTTGCGCGCTCGTCGATCATTGCGCAGCAGATGGCGTGCCACAAGAACAAGACCAACGCCACCACCACCGCGTGGAGCAACTACTCCGGATTTGTGCCAGGTGGTGTCGGAGGCCAATCATCCGGCAACCAGACAACGACGGAAACGACTAGTGCGGGACCCAAGTTCTTGGACATATTCGCTATCACGGCGCTTTGCCTGATGCTGCCATTGCTGGCGACGTCCTTGTTCGTGGTCAGTTTCAGCTGGAGGGTGAGTGAAAAGTAATCAAGCCAGAAAGAAAGGAGTACAGCGAAAAAGAACTAGGAGAAATGATACAAAGCGGAATCTCTTTGAAGCGCTATAAAAAACTCGTGCAAGACAGGGAGGACGAATTAAAGGTTCTGAAAGAACAACAAGGAAGAAAGATTGCAATTGTTTAATCCTCACGTTTAGGCACCTCATCA
>PAAU01000052.1 GCA_002699445.1 Micrococcales bacterium
CAGGGACGGGCAATGGCTGGCCTAGCGCGTCAATAGCTCGAGGAGCACCTGGCACGGTGCCAGAGAGGCTGCGTGCCAGGGCTGGCGTCTTAAGCGCGGCACGAGCGACATCGAGCCGCCGTCCGGCTGCGCCCACCAGCGCCCTGGGGCCGGGTGCGCAAGGGAGAGCGATAGCGGCCGGTTTCGTGGGCATCGGCATCAGCGATGGCTCACGAGACCGACCTGCTTCAGCACTCCTAGCACATCCGAGACCCTTGCTGCTCAATTCTGCATGACGGCGCGCCGAGTCGTCTAGCGAGGTATGTGCAGCTGCGGTTTCCCGCTTGCCGCCCTCAGGGGTGGAAGCGGCTGCGGTTTCCCGCGCACCGACGACCGCACTGCCGGGAGCTGCGGTCTCCCGCTTGCTCACGGGAGTGTCAGTGATCTCGCAGGCATGAGAGTCACGGTGGTTGCCAATAGTCGACACGTGGCTTGCGGTCTCCCGCTTAGCCACGTCGGCAGAGGGCTGCGGCTTCCCGCTTGCCGCCTGCCCGACAGCTGCGGTCTCCCGCTTGCTATCGCTGGGCCACAGACCTGATGAGTCGTGCATAGGGCACGCCTCGGTCCATGACCCACGGAGTGTCAGGCCGGAGCCGTCGTCCAGCTCCGTTGTGGCCGAATGCGGTTTCCCGCTGATCAGCCGCCGCCCTGCGGTAACCCGCTCAGGCAGCTGGATGCGAGGCTGCGATTTCTCGCTTGCCACAGCATCTCGGGTGTGGCAGTGAGCGGTGCCCACTGCCACGGACTCGCACTTGGCGCTGCGGTTTCCCGCTTGCGCCTGCTCGTCCTGCTCACCGGCGGCTGCGGTTTCCCGCTTGCCGCCGGCCACGAGCTGTGGGGGGTGTGCAATGTGTGCAGCGGAGGGTGGCCCTGAGGGCCGTGCGCCGCATTGCATTGACACGCAATATAATAAACAAACCAGCAAAAGAGATTCCGCATGCACGTTCACCCAGGGACTTACATGCAAAATTGACCTACATACTAACTACTTACAGTACAATAGTATACCAAGACATGGTTTAAAGGTTAAGCGCTTTGCGCATTACGTTTCAAGTACGCGTGACGTGTGCCGAGTAGCCGCCGACACAACATCACCCCCTCCTGCCGTTTGGAACGGCAACCACCTGTACGTAGTACCTCTGGGGAGGCGCTACTCTAGAATTACCCGCCGGCTTGGCACTGGGCCCCACGCCAACGTGTGGCGAGGCCCCAGGTGCTCCCAGCAGCCATACTCGGCCTCACCCGCACTCCACGCCCTCCACGAAGAAAAGGTGCCCATGCGCCAAGGCACGGTAGTCCACGATGAGCGGGGCAGGGTCCGAGGTGCCGTCGATCAGTGAGAGTTGTGGCACGCTGTCGAGCATGGCTCGACGCCTTTGCACTCTCAATGAGCGTGCGTCAGTGAGTGGCTCGCCATCCTGTTCACCCATGGCGCCAGGGGTAGCCACAGGTGGGGGCTCCTCAACCTCTGCGTCGAGGGCCCGAGTGGCGGACAGCCTCTCGCGTTCGCGCGCTACAGCAGCCTCGATCTCGCTAAGCAACTCAGCGTTGCATGACTGAGCAACGAGATCGTGGCGCCATTCCCAAGACAGCTTATCATAGTTGCGCCATTTGATCCATATCTTGTACATGTTGCCCACACGTTCAGCATGTGACACTCTCTCGATGTCGTAGACGGTGTCGTCAGCCTCGGTCAGGTCACCATCTACAACAGGTTCGGCAACATGTTGTGGCAGGGCCACGCCCGACTCGGTAATGACAGGCGCGTCAGCACCCGGGGCGTGGCTGTCCGGGTGAGCGGGGGACAGTCGGCGTAGCAGCTGCCACTCGGTGACACGCGGTACAGAGCCGTCCGTGGGGATCTCAAGGCGTGCTGCGTGGGGTTTCACCTCGAGTACTCGATACTTGTGCCGCCATGGCACACCATGGCCATGCCTGCGCAGGTACTCGGCTTGCTCTCGCGAACCGTGTATCAGCCATGCGAAGCGGGGCTGGTCTGGCGTGCTTGCACGGATGACTCCATGTCGCGTGGTAGCCAGTGATGAGTACTGACGGGCATTGGCTTCATCTATGCGCGCTCTCTTGATAGCGTCCGAGTGCTCTTGGAGCTCACGCCACAGGTGCTGCAGTTTGGACTTCAGCTCATCGAGGAACTGGTGGCCATTACCTTCGGGGTATAAAGCCGGATTCTCCAACTGCTCAAGTCCAGTGGGCTCACGACCGAAGAGCGCGCAGAAAGGCGACACTCCAGTGGCAGTGTGTGTAACCGAGTTGAGCATCAGCTGCATCATGGGTAACAGCTTATGCCAATCTCGATACCCACGGGTCTGCCGGTCAAGGAGCAGCTTGATACGCTTAACCGCAGATTCGGCGACGCCGTTGGCCTGTGCATTGTAAGGGAGCACATGCACGTGGCGGTAGCCAAAGAACCGGCTTGCAGCATGCAGCAGTTCGTTGCGGAATGCTGGGCCGTTATCAGTAACCACCACAGTGGGGTTGCCAAAAATGGCGAACACTCGACCCACTAGCAGTCGGAGTGTCTCGTCGCCCGTTACCGTCTCTGTGGGGATGAGCAGCGTGAACCGCGTGAGTGCGCACGTGACCACCATGATGTGGTTGAATTTAGTGCCAGAGCGGCGCGTGGGGAGCGGCCCTTTATGGTCGACGTGTATTACCGAAAAGGGCCTCAGCGGAGTGGGGACTGGCTTAGACGGAACTTTCTGCATGGGCTGCGAGGCACGCTGCTGACATACTTCACACGTGCGGACAAAGTCAAGACAGTCACTCTCCATCGATGGCCAGTAGTATGACACTCGGAGTGAGTCATACAGCGGTCCGTGACCTCGGTGGGTGGCATAGTGGTATTGCTGCAGCAGTGCGCTGGTAAGGTGGGACGGTACTGCCACACGTCTACTGAGCTCTCCCATGGCTGTGAAGTCTCGCCAGTACAACACTCCCCCATGTAGCACCCATGAACGTGTTACGTCCTCCTTCTTAGGGTGCTTGCGCGCAGCCTCTACCGGCTTCTTGGGTACCTCAACGTCCGCATCACTCATGGATGTGGTGCTGCCCTCGGGGACCCCAGCAGCGGGTGTGGTGTCAGCCGCCCGCTTTCCATCTCCGCGGATCAAAACATCGTTCAGCTTCTCGAGCCGTTCAATGATGAAGCGTAGCGCAGGGTCCTTCAGCTGATCAGCTCTCCTGACCAGATAGGGGCTGACATGCTCTCCCTCCAAGGCTGCTGGCTCCGTGACAAGGTCATCATCCACCTCAGCCTTGGCTGCCACAAGGGCGTTGGGCGAGTCGGCAAGGCAATGGATGCTTGCCAACGGTTGGTACCCATGTTCAGCCCAACGCTCTAATGCAGCGGCATGCAGCTCGTCTGATTTACCCGGGGGCCATACTGGCATGCCATATGTCCAGTACATGGCATGCGCCACCATCTGGCAAGACAATAGCCTCCCGTAACCCATCGGTAGTGCCGCGGAGAGGCCAGTATTCGAGAAGGTTTTAGGTACAAACCCCAGAGCGCCGTGCCACTCGTGTGCAGTGCCTCGTGCCGCGTATGGGCGTGAGTACACACCATACATGTTCGGCACCGGTAGGTGGCCATATCGTTCCATATTGAACGCAGGCGAGCCACGCAGGCCACGGGCACCCACGTACTTACCATCGTGACGGTGGGGCAGCTCGATTACGGCAGGGTAGTTACAGTAGAATACACGATGCCTGAAAACGTGATGACCAAACATGGTGCCACAGAGTCTTGCCCTCTGCACCACAGCCTCTCGCACATGCGGCTCGCTCTCTGGCACGTTTTCAACCTCCCACGGGAGTGCACGGTCGTGGTTCACACGGAGGTATGTCTCATAGGCCTTTAGGCGCGCGATCGTCTGGTCGACGATGCGGAGGTTGCCCCCCTCGGCCCCTGGACGCATCTTCTTGATTCGTGTATAATCCGAACAAGGTGGACTGGCATGCACGACATCTGGCAAGGGTAGGTGGCCATACTTGCCCTGTGTCCCGCGAGCAAGCTCGTCCCAAAACGCATCAGAGAGTAAGTCAGCTTGAATGAAGGTCATACAGGAAGGCGCTGGCTGATCATTAGCACTAAGCTCATTCTCATAGCGCTGCCTGCAGTGGATGTCTATGTCGAAGCCATAACACTCACACCCTGCAGCGCGAGCACCGCGCGAGAATCCGCCTTCTCCACAGAAGAAATCGTAGACCACTGGGGCTCGTCCGTGAGTAGTAGTGAAGGCCTCCACGTACTTACTCCACACGGACATGTGCGCCTCAAATTCCTCCTGCTCACGCCAGAAGGTGGTGGAAGTGACCTGTTGGCGCAGAGCTGCAATGCGGCCCGGCAACTGGTCTAGCTGCTGCGCCTCAGCGAAGAGGGCTGCAATCGACGGGAGGCCATACTGCTCAGCCTTGCGCATCGAGTCGGCCTCCTGTGCGCAGGCGAGTAGTTCTGCCGTGTCAGGGCGGTCCTCTGGCACGTCCTCCACGCGTATCTGAGCCTGCCAAACACGCTCAAGCTCCTGCGGATCCTTGGCTTCATAAAGCTTATACGTCCAGCCTTTAAGGCATTTCTCATCCTCCTGAGGCAAGTCATGTGTGAAGAGTGGGACGGTGGCTACTTCATCGAAGAGCTCTTCAGGGAGGTGGGCCACCCCCTCCGATCTCAAACGGTACTGTTCGAAAGCGGGGTAGCGGCTGAGGAAGTCGCCCATGCCGTTCTCACTCCCCTTTCGGTAGGCTATCTTAATGAAAGGGAGGAATGTGCCAATTTCCATGCCCCACCTCTGTAGCCTAGCTGGGCCCAGATGCTTAGTCAGCATGGAGGCTGCTACAGCAGAGTCAGTGTAAATGGTCGTCGGCCTGAACGTGATGAGCTGTGCCCACTTCCGACAGCACAAGAGGATGGCGGCTGCCTCCTTATCGAACGTGGCATAGTTCTGCTGGGCGGTGTCGAAGGTTTTGCTGTAGAACGCAATAGTGCGTAACTCCCAGCCAGCTGCAATACGCCAGGACTGCGTGAGTGGGTCGGGTCCCTTACCGCCTCGCAGCGGGGTGCCCGGGGGAGGTCCAGGGCTCGGTCCAGCTCGACGCCATTGCCACTGCAACAACACGCCACCTGCCGCGATGTCACATGCATCAGGGCAGATGACGTATTCTGCCAGGGGGTCCTTCAGGTCAGGCGCGGACACAAGGGCATCCGAGGTGAGGAACATCATGATGGCTTCAAACGATTGCCTCACGCCGTCCCATGCAGCGTCGTACTCGGCCGTGCCTCTCTTCATGCGTGGGTCCTCAGGTTTCATGTTCTTGAGCAGGGCATTCATTGGTGCTGCAAGTAAAGCAATTCTGGGTACGAATCGGCGGTAGAACTGTACGGCACCCAGGAAAGTCCGTATCTCGCTCACGGAGCGCGGTACGGCCATCTCACCATTGGGCCCTTTATTCTTCCACTTCTCAAGCTTATCTTCCTGCATCACTATCCCATCTGGTGTGACGTAAAATCCAAGGACCTCCAACCGCTGGTGGAGAAGTAGGCACTTCGATGGCTTCAGAGACATGGATGCAAAAGCCATGCGGGCCAAGATGCGCTCGAACAAGTCGACGAAACCTTCGAATGAGCTTGCGTGCATGGTGATGTCATCTATCCAAGACTTAGCACCCCCGGTGCTCTCTCCAACCAGTTGACAGCTGTCCAAGCCCTTGAGAGCGTACATCATACCACGTGAGTAGCCCGCTGGGTTACGCGTGAGGCCATAAGGAGCGACACGCCATTGGAAGCTGGTGCCGCCCATCGAGGTGGGGAGGCAGAACGCAGTCTTGTGACGGTGCGAGGGGCGTATAAGATACTGGTAGAATCCACCCGCGGCGTCGCATATGCCGCAGTACCGTTGGTCACCACCAAAACCGTCGAGTATCTCTGATTGGTCCCCCAAGCCTGCTACGTCAGGAACGGTGTTCTCATTTACGCGTCGGAAATCGATGATTAACTTCAACTTAATGTCTTCAGGAGTGCTATCTTTCTTAAGGCGTACCAATACTGGGGAGGCCCAATTACTTATGCACGGTTCTATCAGGCCTCCGTCCAATAACTTCTGCACCTCCTTACGTACTGCGTCAAGATACTGGTAAGGCAGCGGGTAAGGCTTTTGGGCGACCGGGGTAGCATCTCCCGTGGGGATTTCTAAGACCACGAGCCGCGACAAATCGGGGGTACGTGCATCAGTGGCCCAGACCTGCCACCACCGGAGTGCCACTTCATATAGCCGAGCCTTCTTGTCCTCACTCAGCGGCGGGTAAGTGCCATCCTCGCGGCGGGGAAGGCCAGGGTCTATGGCATTGGTGAGGTCGAGCCCCAGCGTGTGGAGATCTTCCTTGGTGCGTGGGCGCCCACCCTCTGCAAAAGCGAGCTCATCCTTCGGCATGTAGTAATAGCCATCGTCTGCGCATATGCAGTGGCGCATGCGTAGGGTCTCCCCCAGGGCCGCCGTGGCCCACTGCTCACGAGAGAGGGTGAGCGTACTCGCGAGGAGCTTCGCCAAATGCGCGTTCTCTACCATGACTACGTGCCTGTCCGTGTGCTCACCATCGCTGCACACCACAGTGCGGGAGGGCGGCTCAGCACCTACGCACTTCCACTCCAGCCCAGAGGCCTTGCGGTTCTCGATGGTGCGGAATTTGATGTGCGAGAGGTCTGGGGCATGATCTTGGACCAGTGATACTCCGTCCGTGGTGTCATCCGCGGCCACCGGGTCGAACTCTAATAAGCCAGCAGCGCGTGCGTGGGCGATGATCGTGCCAGCCGGTATGGTGACCTCCGTGGTGCCCAGGTTCGACACCAACCACGGTACCGACCTGTTGGCGGAGCTGTGGTGGTGCGATTCCCATGCCCTGAAAGCGTCGCTCAAAAACGCAGTGCGAAAACTTTCCGCCATCTCTACTTCCACCAGTTGGGGTGGCCCCGCGATGTGACTCTCGTAGTTAGCGCGTATTTCTACGCCCTTACTGCCCGGCCTTATGGTATACTTGCGATCCGTACGTAAAACTATCCAGCCAGGTCCACCTTCGCCGGCGGTGCGTGGGGCGCGTGGGGCCTCCGCGGCGCCGCGTGAGCCGACTTGAGGGAGCTCACAGGGCACTGTGCACAAGGCACCACGCTGGCGGAACGTGGTGGGTCCCGAGCGGACAGTGAGGAGCCCGCCCTGTGCGTCATAATCAAGCGTTGATCCAGTGTGGGCACGTGGGCAGCAGGCACACACGTCAGCGAAAGCCATCGGCGCTATGGGGGCACAGTGGCCACATGTGGCAGCGGCCTGTTCGAAGACCACTGGTTCATAGCTGTCGCTCGTGGCTTCTGGCATTTCTGAATAGATTATGCGTCTTTGTGACGAAATGGTTAGACCATGCCTGTGAATAGTATTCACGCCCAAGAGGAAAGGTGCTCCCAAGCGTCGAAAAACGAAGACAGTGGTCGCCAACCTCAAGTCCCCTATGTGGAGGGTGAGGATCACCTTGCCCGCAAGGTCCATTAGCCTGTTGCTGGCGTCACGGAATCGGCGCCGCGCGGGTATGACCTCCACATTAGGAAAGTGACGTCGCAGGACCTGCTCATCTATAGCACTCCACGCCGCTCCAGAGTCTACCACCGCCTTGATCATCGCGCAAGTCCATGGTGCAGTACTGGCTATCTTTAGGTCCATGGTGGCAGACTGGTACCGTACTGACTCCTCGTCGTTTGCACAGTCTGCGACCGCGTGGGAGCCCTTGGCCTCGTACCGTCCGTGGCCGCGCGCCATTAACAGCGGGCTCTCGTCGTTTGCTGCTAAACACGTGAAGAAGCTTTCGGCGGGGTTCATGGTTTCGCACAGAGCATGGATGACATCTGGCCTCACTCCATCATCTGGGTCATCCTCGTCTGGCTCTGGCCATCCGTCTGCCTCCCTTTTCTCTGGCTGCAGGACGCATTTCGGATTAGTAACGCGTCGATATTGCTGGTCTACTGAGCGCTCTGCCCGAGAGAGGTGGACAGCATTACGCAGTGATTGCGCCTCATTTAGGTGCGTCACCGCCATCTGATAATTCTGCAGTGCGACGTGGCGCTCAGAGCTGGCGACCATGCTGCGTAACCGTGCAGATGCGGCCATGTGTGAGTGTGGTAGGGTGGTGGGCGCATTGCCCACAGTGATCCGTGCTCTGCGTGAGAGCCTTTCGCACTCCTCCATTTCACACTTAAGGTTGGCCACAATTTCGTGCTCCTCGGCATCCACGGTAGCTGATGCGGCGGAACTCGCATGGGTGGCAATCATATGCAGACTGTTCAACATCTCGGCACATCGGCGCTTGGCCTCAGCAATATATGCCTCGCACGTCGCCATGTCGCTGTCTCCGTCGGCACACGCCTCGTGAGTGCCGGCCTCTGACAGCTCGTCGAGTTCTTGGCCGTCTGACTGTGGGTCCGTTTTCATCTCCTCATCCTCTGATGGTGATATTTGATCGGTTATTTGATTGGTGATTTCTTGGTGTTCAACGTGTGACCCACCAAGTTGTGGGGGTGCGTGCCGCGTGCTCTCATCATCATGTCCACTAATATCTAATGGTACTATTTCACCCCCTCCGAGCGCGCGCGCCGCAGCCCCCAACGATTCGATGG
>PAAU01000053.1 GCA_002699445.1 Micrococcales bacterium
GCGCTGGGCGGTGCCGCTGCTGCCGTGGCTCCCGCAGCCGCAGCGTGGGGAGCAGGTGAGTGGCGTGACACAATGTCATGCCCACGGCCGGTAGCGGTCTCACCGAGGCTCACCCCGGCGAGGCCGGCAGAGATCTGGTCGGCGCTGCCCGAGAGCAGGCCGGCAGCATCCCGACGCACGGCGGCGAGGCTGGACTCGAGGTCGCGGAGACGCCCGTGCAGCTCGTCGCGCCGAGCGGCACCCGCCGATCCTTCAGGTGCCGTAAGCACCTTGCCGTAGAGAGCCTTCGTGATGTTGGACACATCATCGAAGGTGTGCTCCAGCATGTTGGCCATGTCGGGCACTTGGTCAGGGTTAGGACCGATGAGCGGGCGCATGTCCGTGCCCGTGTCCGATGGCGTGAACGCGAAGTCGCGGTCAGCGGCAAAGGACGGGGCCGGGGAGAGAGTGTGCGGCGGGTTGCCGCTGCCCTCACCACGCCCAGGGTAGACGTCCCGCATCTCGCTGGCCGTGTGCCTGTCGATGCCCTCCGGGCGTCCGGCCTTGGCGCGGCCGGGGTCCAGAAGACGTTGGATGGCAACGCGCCGCTGGGTGCGCACGTCGCGGCGAAGCCGAGCGTGGTGCGCGTCCGGGCGAGGACTCGTTGCCGAGGAGCGGGCCCGTGGGCCGGTAGTACCAGCCGCCTCGCCGCCGGCAAGGATGCCGGTCGGGGACTGGGACTCGCGCCGGCTCCGAGCGGCGCGGGCGACGATGTCGCGCGGTGCCATGGACGCACGCGAGTTATCGCGCGCGCCCAGTGGCTGACCTTCCGCGAGCATGAGCTCGGGCTGGTCCCCAGGCTCGGGTCCATCGTGGTGGCCGGTCTGGGAGAGATCTTGTGCGCGTTGCGCGCTCCAGGAGGCGCGGGCAGCGAGCTCCCTGCTCAGCGCGTCGTTGGTGACGGGCTGTTCAGGGTTGGTGCCGCCAGCGCCACCCGTGGGTGCGCTAGCGGCGTGCGCGGCACCTGCAGATGCCGCGGCTTGGTCGGCGCCTCCGAGCGAGTCGGTGGCGGCGATGTCGTTCCTCTTGTCGCCGTGCATGGCGCCTGTCGGACCAGGATCCATAACACTCGAGGCGGGCTCAGTACCCCGTGCCTCGGCACCACTAGCTAGCACTGCGGGCGGGCTAGACTGTGGTGGCGGTGTGCTCTTGTCTTGTGTGTGAGCGCCGCTACCCGGCTCGGGCGGCGGCTCTCCACTGAGCGGCATGGCGGCGCACGCGCGCGGCAGACGGGAGGGGGACGACCAGTGACGCAATGTTCTTGACGTTAAACAAACTTGTATTCAAACAACATACAAGGCGGCCTTAAATACATCCGCGCGTCAAGCGCGTCTGTCTCCATGGCCGTCTCATCAATCTTGCCAGTCTGTCGCCAGCCAGCTGGAACTTGGTCCTTCTCGTCGAGCAGAAAACTTGTGTGTCCGGAAAGTTCTTCGAGAAAGTTCTTCGAGAAAGTTCTTCGAGCAAGTTCTTCGAGCAGAAAACTTGTGTGTCCGGAAAGTTCTTCCCGATCCTTCCCGATCCTTCCTGATCGTGTCCCGTTCATGCGCACATGCGCACGAACGGGTCCGAACCCACACACACTACTAGGTGTGCTCTCCACTCACCCTCCCGGTGCTCAGCACAAGTGCTTAGCTCCGGTAGAGCACAGTAGACGATGTAGTTGATGGAAGTCGTAGCAGTCGGTGTTGGTGGCGTGGGGCTGGTCGCTGTTCTTCGTCATTCTAACGATGAATGTACGTGAAGAGCAGGTAGACCAGGTCATGCCGCCAGCTTGTTGACGTTACTAGCCGTTGTCGAGCGGCATGCAGTAGCCGCACGTAGACGGGTCGAAGTCGGGGTTGAAGCCGTTGCACATAGCCGTGATGTCCAGGTAGCTAACGGCGCGTCCAGCACGAGCACGTTGATCGTGTTGAACTTGTCCAGCACGAGTACGTTGGCCGTGTAGAGGCCCACCGGGCATATTCAGCCTAGAGCGCGGCGCATTGCTGACGCACGCGGTCTTCGGGTCGAACTTGCGATGCCCAGCGGCAACAGGAGTATGGCGTTCGCAGAGCGCCTCCGGCAGCGCCTTGGTCATGCCGTCGGACGGGTTCCAAGCTCCAGCGACGCCCAAGGGGTCGGTGTGCTTGTTGATGAACGCCTGCTTGCTGTAGTGGGAGTCCTTGCGGTAGTAGCGGTTGCCCGTAGTAAGCCGTTCTTCTCGCGCCAGCGCTGTAGCGATGTCGTTGTCGCCGTAGAGCTTGGTGGCGCGGGGGCAGAAGATGTGGTCGAGGCCCATCTCCTCGAACAGGTAGCGAAGCCAGGTGCAGGCCTTGCTCGCCACGCTGAGCGTCATGTACTCGTTGTGGTGGGCGCTCTGGCCCTGCGTGTCGGCGGGCAGCTTGCGGGCGCTCCACTCGATCGGGCCGCCACAGAGGTGGATCACGTAGCCGCCGATAGCGCGGCCCTTGCGGTCGAGCTTGTTGGAGGCGTCGTAGTAGATGACCATGGAGGGGTCATCCATCTTGGTGTACGCGATGCCATGATGCCTGTTGTGGTACATGTAGGAGCACATATGCAGGGCGGCACGCCATGCCGGCTCGGTGGGGCAGGACATGACGCTGGTCAGGTAGACGAGGCCGCAGCTGCACTCCACGAAGGTCGAACGCGCTGCCCACAGCAGCGAGCCCACGAGCTTCTGGTAGCCGAGCTCGTTCAGTCGTTTGCCCTCGGCGAGGTCGCACTCGTCGGGCGGGGGCATGTCGATGAACAGGTTGGGCGGGAAGGGCGACTTGGGGACGCGCTTGCCGCACAGGGTGCCGTAGGTCTTCCACATGGTCTCCAGGAAGGCGACCTGCTTCACGTGGAGCGTGTCGTTCTGGATCTCGCGGGTTAGACCCAGCATCTGCACGGGGTTGCCGGGGGTGGTCGGGAAGCGGGCGTGGATGGTGGCGATGATGTACGCCACGTCACTCTCCTTCTCGCTCACGGCGTCGATGTCGTCCACGTGGATCACCATGAAGGCGCGGTGATGCCCCTTCTTGTTGAACTCGTGGTTGGTGTTGTTGCCAGTACTGAGATTGGGCTTCGCCCACGGGGGCGGCGGCGGAGCGCCGTACCCCGTGTTCTTGGCGGGCCCACCCTCTGCGTGTGCCTGCCCACCCTCTACGTCGGCGGGCGGCGTGTCGGTGTTGACGGCCGCGGCCGCAGCGTCGGGCTCGGGCTCGAGGGAGTACTGGTTGGCGAGTCGTGCTACTAGAGCACGTGCCTCCTCACCGTGCGGGTTGTTGGCGAGCGTGTGGGCGTAGGCGAGCACGTAGTTGCTCGTAGCTGCGCCGGCGCGCTCGGCAGGGCTGATGGACGGGGCGGTGTGGTCGTGCACGAAGATCAGTAGGCCGGGGTCGTACAGCGATTTGCTGCACGTCCAGCCGTCGCGGTTGAACACCTCGAAGATGAACTTCTCGCGCGTCTTCTGCCACACTAGGCTCGCCTGTGGTATCCCGTAGCAGTTGCCCTGCAGCAGACACAAATGCGGGCGGCGGGTGCCGCTGGCATCAGTGTAGAAGGTCTGGCGCCCACGGGGCGGTATCACGGGGATCTGCTCGTGGGGCTCGAGGCGGCCGTTGAGGTAGGCCACCTTGACGTCAGCAGCTCCACGCACGTAGCCGCACTGTAGCACAAGGCACTGCAGGATGAGCGTGGTGGTGGAGTTAGGAGAGGCCGAAAAGGTTTCCCAGTAGTGCTCGTACTTCTTCATGAAGGCTTGATGGCCGGTGACGATGCAGCGGGTCTTGAACTTGTCGACAGAGCCGCCCTCGTCGGGCTGGCGCTTGATGCTCATGAGGTTGCGCATAGGCACTGGCCGTGCCGTGATGCCGAGAGCACGAATCTCCTTGAGGGTCATGTACTCGGACAGAACTTGGTGTCGCATGATGGAGTCCCACTCGATGTTGTCGGAGTCTACCCAGAGCTTGTAGTCGATACGGCCGACGGCGCTGGGCAGGTCCTTGGGCTCGGTGATGAAGCCGTTGGGGTCGGTGATCTTCTTGAGTCCAGGATGGTTGGTGGGGATCTTCATGTACTTGGCGAGCGCCTCGGCGGTGACGAGGTGAGCTTGGGCGGCCTCGCGCAGCTCCATCTCGTAGAAGCACTGGGGCTCGCCCCAGTTCGCCGAATCGTTGTTGAGGTCCACGAACGGGCGCGAGAACGAGTCGCGCAGCACACAGTGTGCCATGTAGACCTGGGCGCCCACGCCCTTGAGGGCCTTCTTGGTGAGCTCCTCGTCATTTGCCGTGGAGAACACCTCGAAGGCGTCGCGGTCGAAAGCTTGGACCCATTGGTCCCAACTTGCCCCTGCCGGCACGGGAAGAAGTTTTCCGTGGGGTAGGGGGGCCTTGCGTCTCTCACCCTCCAGCGGGTCCAGGAATCTGAAGCCCAGCGTGCCTTTGGGGGCGCGCGGCGCGTCTTTTCCAAAATTGGTACCCAGCCACCTGTAATACAGGGGGCGGTGATGCGGCGGGATGGCCATCTCGTCGCAGCAGCGGATGAAGTTGTAGCCCTTTTCCACTTTGAAGAGAGGTTGAGGATGACTGGCCTCGCTGTTGCAAGGCCAGCGCACGTTGCGGCGCACACTGATGTCGACCTGCGGGTTGCGCTTGGTCTGCACCACGTGCGCGTACGGATCACGGAGTTCGGGCTCGGGCTCGGCGTCGGGGTTGACGTCGGGCACGTGCTCGCCGTGGTTGACGTTGGTGCCGCGGTGCTGATCGTAGTACGGCTGCAGCATGGGCAGCACGGCGCGATCGCGGCGGCGTGCGGCCTCGGCAGGGGTCCCGGGCTTGGTTACCCAGGAGTTGAGCACGTAGTGCTCAATCGACTCCCAGGTCATGAGGTCGATGGTGCCGTCCTCGAAGAGCACCTCCCACACGCGCTCGTTGTGCGCGCGCGGGTAGGTCTTGGTGATGGTGCCGGGGAAATCGCCCAGGTTCACGCCGTTCTCGTCGTCCCACTGCTTGGTGAGCTTCAGGCCGAGGATGCAGGCGGGATCATGTAGAATCTCCAGCCGCGCTGTCTCCAGCGCGGTGGGGGCGGTGATGTCCTCGTCCGGCGCCGTCAGGTCGTGCACGGCATGGTCAGGGCCATCAGGTACTGGGCGCAGTTCGCCCTCGGCGTCGTGCGTGTACTTGGTGCCGGTGCCCTTGTCCACGACGAACACGCTGGGGGGCGCGATGCCCTTGTAGCGCATCACGCGCTCGTCCTTGGCCTTGGCCTTGGTGCCGAGCAGGCCGCGTAGCCCTTGAACCACGATGATGGTGTCGGTGGGATCGGGCTTGACGTGCAGAGGGCGCTTCTCGTCGAAGGTCGGCTTGGGCTCCACCATGCCGAAGAAGTCGTAGAAGTTGTTGCCCGGCGGCAGAGCGTGCGCGTAGTAGACCTTGGAGCGTAACTGCTTGGTTGTGAAGGGCGACATGAACAGCGGCAGGTCGAACGACTGCCCCATGCTCACGCCCCACACGCCCTTGGTCTGCGTTAGGCTCGAGCCCTTGATCTTGTCGTTGAAGAGAAGACAGGGCAGGCCCACGGGGATTGTGTGGTGTAACACACGGTCACACATGGCGCGCGAGAACACGCCCACGGTGATGCGTTCCCAGGGGCGCACAGCGGAGCCGTCCTTGGACACAAGGTCGATGCGCATCGGCATGCAGTTGCGAAGAGATCGAGATTGCTCCATGCATTCCTCGATGAACAGCCCGGGAAGGCAGTTATCGAGCATGATGGCCTTGGCGGTGATGACGAGGTGCTCGATGGCGACCTCGGCGTGAGCAGAGGACCGCTTGTCGGGCGGGCTCGTCCACTCGTAGTCGATGCCGAGTCGTACGCCCATCTCAGCCCACGCCGCCGTGTCGTTGCGCCACTCGCCGGCGGGATCGAGACGAATGCGCTGTATGAGCGGGTGGCCGAGCTTGGCGAACAGAGGCGAGGCCCGTGCTCGAACGACAGCGGCCTCGAACTTCATGATGATGTCGCTCTTCTGCTCGAGCCACACCAGCGGGAAGTACCAGCCGGTGCACATGTCGCGGGCGACGGCGCAGTACACGTTACCGTGTCGGCTCCTCGTGTCGAACGTGACGATGTCCATAGCAAACCAGTATCCTGGTTGCGTAGGCCGGAAGGGGTCCACCTTCTTGAACACGCGGCGCATGCTGCCGCGGATAGCCTTGCAGATGAGGCAGCGGGGGTCGGAGCCCACGTGCCCAAGCTTAACGTGCATCTGGTGCGCGGTGAGCTTGCGATCCGTGTTGGACTGCATGTGCTGCTTGGTGGCCTTGATGTCCGCGTCGTAGACGTCGAACATGTCGTTGATCTCGGGGCTGGGTGGCACCGCAGGCGCCTCGAGACCGAAGTCGGGTCCACGAAGATCGTGGTGTTGGAAGGTGGTGGGCTTGGTGGGCGCATCACCCTCTAGCGTGGGAGCCGCCGTGCCGTTCACAGTGGCCTGGCCGCCGCGAGCATCAGCAGGCAGTGGGCAGAAGCCACAGTACTCGGTGTCGCAGCACATCCCGTTGCACGTGCCGTCGGTGGGCACGGTGTGGAGAAGCTTAGCCAGGGGCGAGGGCGTGAGCCATGGCCCCGACGTAGAAGCATCGTCGGGCGCGTAGTGCTGCATGCACAGACGTGCATTGACGGCCTCCCAGGGTATACCCGGGGGGCTGGAGTCGGCCTCGCACACGTCGACGACGCGAGCGTGGCCTCCGAGCGGGCGGGAGCTGAAGCCGTTGGGCTGGATGTCCGAGTCGTGCAGCGCGAGGCGTATGCCCGTCTTCCAGTCGGGGCCGTTCTCGACGCGGCGCATGATCTCGTTGACCACGCTGGTGCCCACAGCCGAGTCCTTGCACACGATGGCCCGGAGAATGAAGGTCTTGCCCTCGGGGAAGTACTCCACGGGTAGAGCGGTGCCGTTGCCGCCGGGCGGCGAGAGGCACATGTCGTTCTTGGAGAAGTTCGGGTCCCATCCCTGTTCCCACAGGTCGGAGAAGCCGAAAAGGTTGGAGTTCATGCCCGGGAGGGAATCCCACTCGAATGAGTGCTTAGCCGTCTTGACCTTAGCGTCGGGGCGCACGGTGAAGAAGTGCATGGTTACGTTGCCGTGCAGGCGGCCGAAGCGTTGTTCAGGTCCAGCGTAGCCCTGGCACACGACGCGTGAGGGCCGCGTCCAGTGCATGTACGGCTCGAGCTGCACGCCACAGAGTCGCCGAGTGCAGCCCGAGTCCACGCAGAGCTCCACGTACCGCCAGTCCTTGCTGTTGACGGAAGTCTTGGCGAGGAAAGCGGTGGCGTCCTCGAGCTCGAGGCTGCGGGAGGCGTTCTGCAGGAGATCAGGGTGGTCTTTGGTGTCAACCGCCCAGGCGGGGCGAGCAGTAGTCCACTCGTAGACGAGGGGCCCGTGCCGTTCACAGGGTGTCGGGGCGGAACCACGGAGAAGATGCGGCACGACCATGCAGAGCATGCACGGGAGCGCCACGAAGAAGAACACGAGCATCGCGAGCTTCTTCCACGCGGTGACGCCGGGCCGAGGGGCGGTGCCGTCATCCGTCTTCCCGCCGTTGAAGTACTTGCTCAGAACGCTGTACACGGTGATGTTGTTGCCCACCGTCTTGATGATGGGCTTCACGGAGCACGTAGTCGGCGGGATGTTGGTGGCCATGTAGCCGCCGCCGCCGCGCAGGCGTTGAGTCAGGTTGAGGGGGGTAGCTCCGCCGCAGGGGCCGTCGCCGTCGGTGGAGTGCGTGCTGCGGGAGCCGCGGCCGTGCTGGCCGAGGTTCTCGCGGTCAGCGCCAGCGGGACGCACGGGCGGCTCGCCGGTGACGGGGAGCTCGTAGGCCGTGGCCCGCCCGCCGAACGTGCTACTCCACTGCCGTGCAGCGTCGTAGGCCGCCATGAGGGGCGGCGCACTGCCGGTGTCGGCGCGAGAGGCGGTTGCCGGCGTGCCGCCGGCGCCGCGAAGCATGAGCTGCTGGAGCTGCTCGTGCGTTAGGAAGACGCCGCCCGGGGGCGGCGCCGTTGCCGCCGCGGGTGCCGAGGTGGCAGCCGCGGGGGCTGGAGCGGGTGCGAGCGGCTCGGGTGCCGCCGCGGGTGCCGCCGCGCGCCGTGCCACCGCCTTCTCATCGCGGATGGAGGCGATGTTCGCCGAGCAGGACTCGAGCGAGAGCGTGTAGTACGGCGTGGGGAGCTTGTCGCTCCACACGAGCATGGCGCGGTGGTCGCCGTGCATCTTGCCTTTGCCGTTGGTCGGGCGCCGCATGGTGCCGTCCTTGAGCTTGAGCTGGTAGGGCGGCTGGTTCATCTTGCGGAAGCAGTCGGAGCAGATCTTGTTGGACACGGTCTTGAGCGCCTCAAGCATGCCCTTGGGCAGCTTGTTGTTGCACGCGGCGCACTTGGTGTCGGACAGCTCGCTGCCTTCGCGTTTGCCGCCACCCTTGCCCTTGCCCTTGCCCTTGCCCTTGCCCTTGTTGCCGCCCCCGCCGCCGCCGCCGTTGTAGCCACCGCCGCCGCCCTCGCCGTCGATGGACTTGGCGAAGTTGGCGAATGCGGCACGGCTGCCGGCGCCGTTGCGCACGTGCGCTGCGGGGAGCTTGTCACCAAGCTCGGTCGCGAGGTTCTCGACGATGGAGAGCCACTCGTCCATGGCGGGTAGGCAGTGCTGCGGGTTGATGCCCGACGGGCAGCGGATCCAGAAGCCCATCTCGATCGTGAACGAGTTGTGGCGTTGCTGGATCACCAGCGAGCACTTGCCGATGGTGCGGTGGTACGTCAGCCGAAGTTTCAGCCGCCGTGCCATGGGCAGGTAGGTGCGGAGCTTCTTGACGCCCGCCACGATGGATCCGTCGACGAAGAGCGCGGACATGTAGTTGAACAGGTCCAGTAGCTGGTCGCGGCTCGCGAAGCCGAACTGGTAGTGGCGCGCGATGAGCCAGCTTACCGTAGATGCGCCGTCGCCCTTGCTGGAGCGGTTGACGATGATCATGGAGTCGTCCGTTGCCGTGGTGCGGAGCTGCTCGTGGGTGGACTGCGTGGTGACGTAGTCACGCTCCGAGAGTAGGTCGTAGATGGCGCCGTTCTGGCTCACGTAATAGCCGTAGAGGTTGTCGAAGCCGCGCAGCATGCTGCCCGTGTTGCCGAGGTGCTCCACAGCCGTGGGCTGGAAGCGCGCGACGCCCTCGTCGTCCTCGAACAGCCGATGGAAGATCGGGATCGCCGCCCACGTCTGCCGCACGTGTGAGTGCAGCAGCGCGGTGAGCCCCTGCATCATCTTGTCGGCCACGACGGGGTCGGGCTTGCCGCGAAGACCCTTGGGCAAGTCGTAGATCTTGGGATCCACGTTCGCGAGGTTCTTCTCGGTGGCGCGCGTCTCGAGCGGCACGCCGTACACCTGGTGCAGCAGCGCGACGATGGCGAGGTAGATCTGGTCGACCACAGCCTTGAGGTTGCGCAGCTGCTCCGAAGCAGCCTCCAGAGCACGGTGGTGATCGCGTCCGCTGATGGGCGTGACGGCCACAGCGTGCACGATTGCAGGGGCGAAAGCGCGGGGATCGTGGCGGTTGGTCGCAGCGGATGCGCGAGCCACGAAGTCCTCGTACGACAGCGCCTCGAGGTCGGTGGCGCCCGCCGTGATGGCCTGGCGCGAGAGCTCCTGGTACTGCTCCTTCTGCATCTCGCACTGGATCAGATCGTAGGCGAAGCGGTCCAGCTTGCCGAGCACGACCAGCATTTTGGCCTCGGGGGTCAATGATGCTGAGGGATGATGGTGAGCAGGGTGGAGCGACGGCCTGAAGGGCTGCAGCGTGCCGCGGGAAGGGCCACCGCCCCCACCGCCGCCGTCACCGCCGCCGCCGTCGCCACCGGGGCGGCCGGGGCCTCCGCCCCCGCCGCCACCGGCACCGCCGCGGCGGTACCAGTCGTCGTCGTCGTCATCGTCACCGTCGCCGTAGCCGCCAGGGGCGCCGGCGGCGAGATGCGAGTGCGAGTGGTGCCCGAGACTGGCTCGAGGCACCATCTGCTGCGACGGGTGCCCGCCCGGCACGGAGAGGTGCTGATGCGGGGCCTGGCGCTGGCCGTGTAGGCCTAGCGAGCGTGTCGACGTGGCCGTGGTGTGGCCCGTCACGCTCTCGGTGCCTGCAGCGTCGGGGCGAGCAGGTCGGAAGCTCTGGAAGCCGCCGCTGCTGCCGTCAGATGGCAGGCGGTTCTCCGCCCGCAGGCGCGCCACGTGGGCGTCGCACGCGTTGCCGCGCCCGAGCTGGCATACGCCAAGCACAGCGCAGTCCACAGCGTGCTTTCCGCACGTGGCAGGCGGTGCAGGCTGGGCGGCGTGGGCGTGCATGAACACGCCGTCGCCGCCAGCATGAAGCCGTTCTTGCTCATCTCGAAGTGCCTCTGCGGGCTCAGGAGGTAGGGCAGGAGCTGGCCCTGCAGGCGCCGCAGTGCTTAGCGGTGGCACAGGCAGGTTCTCCGTCAGGTGCACAGACACGCGGTCGTCGAGGCCGAAGTGGTCCTTGGCCTTGTTGACGCAGGCGTCGTGGTCGGTGCCGTAGAACCGGAGCTGTTTGTACGCCTCGTTGTAGGCGTCCTGCAGCGGGTGTTTGCCGCCAGGCGTGAGCCCAGCAAGCTTGACCTGCGGCACGAGTGCCGGGCGAGCAGGCGTCGGCACGCCCTCCGCCGCAGTGGCGTGGAGCGCACGGAGTCCTGCCGTGCGATCACCGCCGGTGGTGTCACCGTCGGCGAGCGTCGGCTCCTGGGAGCCGAGCGTGTCATCGGGCACGAGGAAGCTGTCGTCCTCGTACTCGTTGGGGTCTTGTTCGTTGGTCTCGCCTCCAGCCCGCGTGGTGCTGAGGGAGAGGTCCGCCAGAAGCACAGCAGCTTCAGTAGGCATACCGTCAGCCATAGAAGAGGTGGCCGAGTGGTACGCGCTGCCGGTGGAGCTGTCGGATGGCGCGCTGCGCGTCGGTGCCTGACGTGCAAGCGCGGCGTCAACGAGGCCCTGCACGCGCACGCTGATCTCGTCCATCGTGATGTTGGGCGGAATCGGCGGGTGCTGGGCGGTCAGAGCGGGCATCGCGCTGGGCGGTGCCGCTGTTGCCGTGGCTCCCGCAGCCGCAGCGTGGGGAGCAGGTGAGTGGCGTGACGCAATGTCATGTCCACGGCCGGTAGCGGTCTCACCGAGGCTCACCCCGGCGAGGCCGGCAGAGATCTGGTCGGCGCTGCCCGA
>PAAU01000054.1 GCA_002699445.1 Micrococcales bacterium
TCGCAGGAGCCTTCGGAAGAGCCTTCCCAGGAGCCTTCGGAAGAGCCTTCCCAGGAGCCTTCGCAGGAGCCTTCGCAGGAGCCTTCCCAGGAGCCTTCGCAGGAGCCTTCGGAAGCGCCCTCCAGTGGGCCGCAGGTGTCATTTGTGTTGACGAGTGACTGGGGTTCTGGTTTTTGTGCTGATGCCACGGTGACTACTGATTCTGCTGAGTCGGTTCCGTGGACGGTTGATGTGAATCTTGATGGCACGGTGTCGTCGGTGTGGAATGCGAAGTTGTCCAGCATGTCGGGTGATGTGAATGCTCGAGGTGAGTGGTGGAACGATGAGATTTCTGCTGGTGATCCAGCGGGCTTTGGTTTCTGTGCCAGTGGGCGGTTAGTGGATACCCCATCACCGAGTGAGTCACCGTCGAGCTCGGAGCCTGCTGATGCTTCCTCGTTGGAGGTTGTTGCGGCGACTACGGATGTCAGTGTGTTGACTGATCCTGCTACTGGGTTTGCTTATGTCCAGGAGCAGGATGGTGCGCCGATTCTGATTACTCGTTCCGATAACTATTGGGATGGCGATGTTCCGTTGACCCGCGATGACGCAACGATTATGGCGGCTGCTCGAGATGAGTCAGGCCGGCTGCGTGTGTTGGATGGCGGCGGTGTGAATGTGTACGCCTGGATTCTGAATGACGAAGGGCTATTTGTTGGTGAGGAAGGTCCTAGTGATTCCTCGCTTGCTGATAAAGAGCTGCTTTTCCAGTTAGACATTGACGGTGATGGTTCCTACGAGCCAGCACCTGAGCCGTCGGAACAGCCTTCGCAGGAGCCCTCGGAAGAGCCTTCGCAGGAGCCCTCGGAAGAGCCTTCGCAGGAGCCCTCGCAGGAGCCCTCGGAGTCAGCTTCGCATGATGGTCACGATGGTCATGATGGTCATGATGGTCATGATGGTCATGATGGTCATGATGGTCATATGGAGCCGCCGGCGTCGTCTGGTGATTTTATTGATATCACCAGTTGGGGGACGTATCACGGGTCGAACCATAACTCTGAGCATGATGAGTTAGTGGGTGGCCGTACGGCTATTACGACTGAGGCTCATGATGCCTATAACAATCTGCGTGCTTTCTTTGGTCGTGGCTCGGTCACGATCGAAGAGGTTGGTCAGTGGGCTTTTGATGAGCGGTTGACCAATAACGATCAGGCTTGGGGTACTGACCTCAAGGGTGTGGGTCTTTGGTATGCGATGCAGGGCGCGAAGGTGGGCTGGATCAGTGATGAGGCTTACGATCCTCAGATCTTGGCTGATATTCAGCGCACTGCTCGTTTGGTAGAGGATCCCGCGGAGATGAAGTCGGCTGTGATGGACATGGTGCGTGAGTTCGGCCATGACGGTTACGCGGATTATCTGCAGCAGTACGGGATCGTGGATACGTTCATCAATACCTTGAAGATGGAGCCTCATTATGGGGGTTGGATGCATGGGCGGACCCATGGTTTCCGGTCCATTGAGGGTGTGGCGATTAATCACGACATCAATCACTTGACGGTGTTGAGTTGGGATCAGATGCAGCCATTTATGAATGACACGTTTGATTGGCCGCAGTGGCCGGCGTTGGATGTGTCGGATTCTGGTGTGATCGAGTACTACCAGTCGATGGTGGTCTTGGGTAATCCGGTGGGACAAAGCCTGGAGTCAGGTTCCAATCCCTCGGCGCCACCAGTAACCAGCACTCCTACTCCGAGTGAGTCGGAAACAACGCAACCACAGCCTTCGGAAGAGCCCTCCCAGGAGCCCTCGGAAGAGCCCTCGGAATCTGAGGCCGCTCAGCCACCGCCGCCGCCAGCGGCCGGCACTCGCACGGTTGGGTACTTCACGCAGTGGGGCATCTATAGCCGCGACTATCTGGTGAAGGACTTGGTCGATTCCGGTTCCGCGGGTCAGCTGAGCCACGTCAACTATGCCTTCGGAAATCTCAATACAAGCGGTGAATGCTACATCGTGAACAGAGCTGGTGAAGGCGATGCTTGGGCCGACTTTGGCCGCTCCTTCAACGCCAGCGAAAGTGTTGATGGAGTCGGGGATACCTGGAGCCAGCCGTTGCGAGGCAACTTCAATCAGCTGAAGAAGATGAAGGAACAGCATCCAGACACAAAGGTGATGATTAGCCTCGGTGGCTGGACTTGGTCGAAGAGATTCTCGGATGCTTCTATGACTGCTGAAGGTCGCCAGCGACTTGTTTCTTCCTGCATCGACTTGTACATGAAGGGCAACTTGCCGGTCATGGATGGTGCCGGTGGTGACGGAGCTGCAGCAGGAGTGTTCGATGGTATTGACATCGATTGGGAATATCCGGGTGCACCGGCCGCAGAGGGCCACGTGTATCGACCGGAAGATACTCGCAACTTCACCTTGCTACTGGAAGAGTTCCGTCGTCAGCTCGACTCCTACGGCGCCGAAACCGGTCAGTACTACGAGTTGACAGCAGCTGTTCCGGCCGGTGCCGGGAAGGTTGGCAAGATAGAGGTTGGCCCAGTTGCGGATGTTCTCGATGCTGTGAATGTCATGACATATGACTTCCGTGGTGCTTGGGATGCATCTGGTCCCACGAACTTCCACTCGAACCTCTACTCGGATCCCGATAGTCCTGGTAGTGGGGAGCTCAAAGAGATCAGTGTTCAGTCCGCAATCGACACTTGGATCGCTGGGGGTGCCGCCCCAGAGAAGTTGGTAGTGGGCGTTCCCTTCTACGGACGTGGCTGGACGGGAGTTGCCGGCGGAAATAACGGTCTCTACCAATCGGCCACGGGGGCAGCTGGCGGAACCTATGAAGCAGGTTTTGAGGACTACAAAGTCTTGGTGAATAAGCCTGGATTCACGGTTCATCGAGATGACACTACAAAGCAGATGTGGGCCTACGATGGCAACACATTCTGGTCATACGATGATCCGACTGTCCTCAGAGAAAAAATGGGTTACGTCCGAGAGCAAGGTCTAGGTGGAGCCATGATCTGGTCAATGGATGGCGACACCTCTAATGGTGAGCTCATGTCAGCCGTGACTCAAGGGCTCTACGGGTAGCTATTTTGCGGCCCTGAAAGCAGGCGGCCCGGGGCGGGGTGAGTATCGAAAGAAATCGATCTCGCCCCCCGGGGCGCCGGGCCGTAAGGGAGCGTACGAGTCGAGGTGAGGTGAGTCGACTCGTTCTCCCCCAGGTGGCCCACCCTGTCGTCGTGTCGTAACGCTAAGCATCAACCGGTGTTGCGTAAGCCGGTCGCAATGCCATTAATGGTGAGAGACAAGGCTCGTCTGAGTTCGGGTGGTACTTCCTCACTAGACCGGGCGCGCTGCAACAAGCTTGCTTGCAACAAGTGGAGCGGGCGAAGGTACTCGTCGCGCACGGCTAGAGTTTGAGCTAGGACAGGTTGATCGGCGAGTACTGTTCCCTCGCCGGTGAGTTTCAGAAGCTCATCTTGAGTTAGTTGATGTTCCAATTTGATTGCAGTGAAGATTGGCCTCAACTCCTCAGGTACTAGTCGCTCGACGTACGCACTCGCTACTTCTAGATCAGTCTTCGCCAGCGTCATTTGGACATTGGAGATGAAGTTCGCAAAGAACGACCAGTTGGCCAACATATTCGGTAGCTCGTCACTCAAGCCGGCCTCGCGGGCTGCCGCCAAACCGGTACCGACACCGAACCATCCTGGAACAATCTGACGGGATTGTGTCCAGCCGAAAACCCACGGAATCGCTCGCAACCCATCAAGTCCAGAAGCGGTTTCAGGTCGGCGGGCAGGTCGTGAGCCCATATGCATGCCGGCCAATTCGGCCACCGGTGTGGACGCGGCAAAGTACTCAGGTAGATGAGGGTCATCAACTAAACCGCGATAGCGGTGGAATGCTGCTTCGCTCACTATCGACATGGTTCGATCCCATTGGGATAGTTGAGTCGGACTCGTGTTGGACTCTCGGTGCAACACGGATGCCTCCAGAGTGGCGGCAACCGTGAGTTCGAGATTTTCTCGGGCAAGTTCGGGAAGAAGGTACTTGTCAGAAATCACTTCGCCCTGTTCCGTCACCTTGATCTCGCCATCAAGTACGCCGTGAGGTTGCGCAAGTATTGCCTCATAGGTTGGGCCCCCGCCACGTCCTACAGTGCCGCCACGGCCATGGAACAGTCGTAGCCGAACTCCGTAACGAGCAGCTACATCCCGTAGTCGCCGCTGTGCCAAATGAATTTCCCATTGGCTGGTGGTGATACCCGCATCTTTGTTGGAATCGGAATAACCCAACATCACTTCTTGAACGTCGCCACGGACAGCGACAAGTTGCCGATAGCTGGGATCCGACAATAGATCATCCAAGATTTCTCCGGCGGCCCGCAGCTCAGCGACCGTTTCGAGTAGTGGGACGAAATCAACTAGAGCGCGATTGGAGGCTAGCTCGACGAGCCCTGCTTCCCGACCTAGGACTACAGCGGCCAAGAGATCATCGGCTCCCTTCGTCATGGAGACGATATAGCAACTGCACGCCTCCGGGCCAAAGCGAGCGATTGCTTGTCGGGCCGCTTGGAGTGCTCCAAAAGTTGTCTGTCCCGACTCGTCTAAGGGTGGCGGTGATGAAGCGAGCGGACGACGGCTGGTAAGTTCCCTCCTCAGCAGAGTGCGGCGTTCCTGTCGGTCAAGTTCCTGGTAAGGAGTTGCCGATGGATCCGCATGGTTGAACAACTGCCCCACTGCGTGGTGATGTTTCTCAGCGTGTTCTCTAATGTCGAGTGAGGCCATAGTGAGTGTGATCGCGGAAATCTGACGCAGGGCTGAGTCAAGTGTCCCTTGCACGGCTAGCGCACCTCGATGTTCCAGTAGTGCCCTGCGAATACTTCCAAAGTCGTCGAGTAGTTCTGCCGTATCGGCATAGTCCAGTCCTGGGCTGTGTGGCAGACCCTCCGCATCTCGATCCCGAGTCGCGGTGAGCCGGGCTCGAATCACTGACAGCTTCAACCGAATAGGTTCCTCTGAGTTCAGTCGTAAATAGCGAGGATCAATGCCGGGGACTTGCTGCAGCTCGGCGGCTACCTCGTCACGCAGTTCCTGGGGTGCTCCGACGAGCCGTTCACTCACAGAAAGATCGTCAATGAGGGCATCAACTATTTCAGTGATTCGTTGCACGGCTCGTCGTCGCTGAAGGAGAAGCACTGACTGGGTGACGTCAGGAGTGACAAACGGGTTGCCGTCTCGGTCGCCGCCAATCCAGCTGCCAAAAGATAGAGGTCGAGCGTTGTGAAGTGGAGCTCCCAACCGAGCCAGGTTGCGCGCCAGTGAGTCCAACACGTCGCCGAGCGGTCCCCGCACCATGTCGTCAAGGAACGACATCGCGTTGCGCGCTTCATCCATTACTTCCGGGCGCTTAAGTCTCAGTTCATCCGTCTGCCAGAGAAGATCGACGAGTTCCGCAATACGATCTCTGGCCGCATCGGCGGCTTCATGATCACCGTGTGTCGCGGCAAGTTGTTGACCGATCCTTTGCAGCTTCACCAAGGTGCTGCGACGCGCCGCTTCGGTGGGATGTGCGGTAAACACTGGCTGAGCGGACAAACGCGCAACGACTTGGCGCAGTTCCGTCTTATCGACCTCTGCCAGAGCGATTCTTTCGGTAGCTCGAAATAAGGGTCCGCCTGCTTCGCGCCGTTGTGCCGCTAGGGCCCTACATCGATGAACTTGTTCGGCAACATTGGCGAGATTGAAGTAGCGAACGAGAGCGCGAGCCAGTCGAGCGGCGTCCGGTAGTTCGACATCCTGGAGTTCAATCCCGGAGCTATTGATGCGAAGCTGGTCGACCAATCCGGAGACGAGTGGTCCTTCCTGGCGCAATAACGTGTCGGACAGGGTGTCAGACAGTAGTGCGACATCTCGCGCCAAGGCCTCATCAGCATCGTGCGACGGTCCAGTTGGCTGCGCCTGCATATTTCCACCTTCGCTTCGCAGTTAGCGTCGCGGAAGCACGGCAAATCCGCTAGCCACAGCCTACTGCCACCGCGACTCTAGCGGCTCACGTCTTTAGAATCATCACGAGTTGAGGGTGTGTGCTGTGGCCGAACGAAGACTGTCCCCCGCGGATGCTGCATGGTTATACAGCGAGTGGGAAAACAATAACCAGACCGTATCGGCGGTGGCCTGGACCGAAACATCAGTGGATCCGGACGAATTTCGAAAAATCGTGCGGCAGCGAATCGTCGATACCTTTCCCACCTTTTCTCGACGGTTACGTTCATCTCGCAATCCGGTGTACTTACCGTCGTGGGAAGACGATCCTAATTTTGAGATCGACAACCATCTCGAAATAATTCAGCTCCCCTCACCGGGGAGTAAAGACCAATTAAAAGCTTTGATCAGTGAGCAACGAGGGCAACTGTTGGATCGGAATCGACCACTATGGAAGATCTATCAGTTCCAGAACTACGAGGGGGGTGCGACTGCATTCCATTGTCGTATTCAGCACTCTATTGCTGATGGTTGGGCACTGGTGAGGGTGGTGCTTTCACTGGCAGATGACGATGATCAGCTGGAGCGACCAGAGACCTACAGCAAGCAAGGCCATCGAAAGCGCGATCGTGTCCGCAACGCTATTACACCAGCAGTGGATTCGATTTCTTCGCTCGGTGACAGGATGCGCCGTGTCCCGGCAATGGTCAGTGGGTCCGAGATCGCGGAGGAAACGCTGACAGTGGATCTGGACCGGAGCCGGTTCGCTGAGTTTGGAAGCGATCTGGCAGATCAGGTTGCTTCTGGCTGGGATCAAGTGACAAGACAAGCGCAGAGCGCGACCGATGTATTCAGCACCGCTGTCGGAGGAGTGAAGGCGGTCGCTGACTTTGCGCTGCCAACTTTGCCCGGCAGTACGATTCTGCAAGGGGACGTCTCGTCTTCAAAGCTTGTGGACTGGATAGATCCCATCCCGTTGGAGCCGATCAAGCAGGCTGGAAAATCCGTCGATGCCACCATCAATGACGTGTTGTTAGCCGCACTCACGAACGCGCTACGTAAGTATTTGGACCAGCATGATGACCTATCCGTGGCAGATTTATTGACTTCGGTGCCCGTTAGCTTGCGTCCTGCGGATGCTGATTTGCCTAAAGAGTTGGGTAACCGGTTTGGGCTCATTCCAGTCCTGCTGCCCGTAGGTATAGCGGATCCTATAGAACAGTTAGTCGAGGTCAAGAGGCGTCTGGATGAACTCAAAGTTTCTCAGTTGCCGATCGTGTCCTTCGGATTGATTTCAGCCACTGCTCTCACCACACCGGAGGTGGAGCGGACTATTCATAAGATCAACCAAATGCATGCCATCGGAGTTACTACGAACGTTCCAGGACCGCGGCACCCCATCTCAATCGGTGGCGCCAAGGTTCGGGGGATGTGGGGGATGGGAGGACTTTCCGGCAATATGAACTTGTCGTTTGGCATCTTTACGCTTGATGGTCAGCTGAACTTTGCGGTGCACAGTGACGCCAATATCACCCCTAATCCCGAGCTTATAACGCAACTGTTCGTTGAGTCTTTGAACGAGTTGGTACAGCTCAGTGGTGTAGCGGGTTAGCTACTAGTAGCTGGAATCCACGGCCTGGGAGTTGTCGGCGGTTTGGTCGTAACTGGATCGGAACTGACTCTGGTAGAGGTCGTAGTAAAAGCCCCGAGCCGCCATGAGCTCCTCATGTCCGCCTTGCTCAATTATTTGCCCAGCATCCATAACCACGATGGTGTCGGCGTCCCGAATGGTGCTCAGTCTGTGAGCGATAATGAAACTGGTTCGGCCTTGACGGAGCCTAGCCATACCCTCTTGAATCAGGACTTCCGTGCGAGTATCCACGGAACTGGTTGCTTCGTCCAAGATTAGGATGGCGGGATCAGAAAGGAATGCGCGGGCGATGGTAATGAGCTGACGTTCTCCCGCCGACAGGTTGGCTCCGTCGTCGTCAAGGACGGCATCGTAACCGTCGGGCAGAGTACTAATGAAGTGATCAGCGCAGGCAGCAACGGCGGCTTCATCTACTTGGGCAGCGGTCGGATCTTCAGCGCCGTAGGCGATGTTTTCCTCGATGGTTCCCTTAAATAGCCAGGTATCTTGCAAGACCATGCCGAAGCAGCGGCGAAGATCATCGCGAGTCATCTCGTGAGTATCGACACCATCAATAAGTATCCGACCAGAGTCGATTTCGTAGAAGCGCATGAGCAGGTTGACGACAGTCGTCTTGCCGGCGCCGGTCGGGCCCACGATTGCGACGGTTTCGCCAGGCTGCACGGATAAATTAAGGTCCTCGATGAGCGGAACGTCGGGGGAGTAGCGGAAGTTCACATTCTCCAACTCAACGTCTCCGGTTGGCCGACCAATATGCAAGGGTCGTACCGGATCGGGGTCTTCTTCGGCGGCATCCAGGAGTTCAAATACTCGCTCAGCCGATGCCACTCCGGACTGCAACAGGTTGGTGATGCTGGCGAGTTGGGTGATGGGCATAGTGAACTGTCTGGAGTACTGAATAAACGCCTGCACTTCGCCCAATGAGATTGCCCCCGTTGCGACCCGGACGCCACCCACTACCGCGATAGCAACATAGTTGAGGTTGGATATCAGCATCATTGCGGGCTGGATGATGCCGGAGATGAACTGTGCACGAAAGCTGGACTCGTACATCTTGCCGTTTGCCTCATCGAAGTCCGCCATGGCACGCTGCCGGTGGCCATACACCTTGACTAGTTCGTGTCCGGTGTACATCTCTTCAACGATGCCGTTGACCTCGCCTGTCCAATGCCATTGCCCCACGAACTGACCCTGCGATCGCTTAGCGATCAGTACCGTTGTCAAGAATGACAAGGGGACGGTAAGAAGTGAGATCAGCGCCAGCAGTGGGCTAATCCAGAGCATCATCAGCAAGACTCCGAATACCGTGAGCAAACTAGTAATTGCCTGGGTCAACGCTTGTTGCATTGTGGTGGAAATGTTGTCGATGTCGTTGGTGACACGACTCAGCACATCTCCGCGCGATTTAGAATCAAAGTATTTGAGTGGAAGTCGACCTAGTTTGTGGTCCACGCGTTCACGTAGCCGATGCATGGTCCGTTGGGTGACGCCGGCCATGATGTAGTTCTGGCCCCACGAAAAGACTGCGCTGATGAGATAGACAACCGCGACTAAGGCAGTGATTCGAGCTAGTGCGTTGAAGTCCACCCCGTCGGTGACAGTCATATTCGCCAACATGTCTGCCTGTGTGGTTTCGCCTTGAGCACGTAACTCATCGACGGCCTGCTGTTGAGTGGTGCCCTCGGGTAGATCTTGACCAACTACACCCGCAAAGACCACGTTGGTAGCCGTACCCAAGAGGAATGGTCCCAGTACCGAGAAGAAGACACTCGCCAACGCGAGGAACATTACTAAGCCGATGAGAAGTCGTTCTGGGTGCAGCATTCGTAGCAATCTGCGCAGAGAACCGGTGAAATCGCGGGCCTTTTCTGCCGGCAAGGTCATCCCCAGGCTGCCAGGACCTCGAGCGAATGGAGAACTCGGACGTTCAGTCATAGATTGCGATGTACTGTTCTTGCTCACGCCTCCGCCTCCGTCTCGGTGAGTTGTGACAGAACGATTTCCCGATAAGTCTCGCAATCGGCCATGAGGGACTCGTGCGTACCGATGCCGGCCACAGTTCCTCGATCCAGAACCACGATTTGGTCGGCGTCCCTGATAGTGCTGATGCGTTGTGCCACTACTAAGACCGCCGAGTCCCTTGTGTGCTGGCGTAGCGCGGCTCGCAAGCGGGCATCGGTCGTGTAATCCAACGCCGAAAAACTATCGTCAAAAATATAGATCGGGGCTTGTCGCACAACTGCTCGCGCTATAGCAAGTCGCTGACGTTGGCCACCGGAAACGTTGCTTCCTCCTTGATCGATTTCGGAATCCAATCCGTCAGCTAGTTGGGTCACGAAAGAGTCCGCTTGGGCAATCTGTAGGGCCTGCCAGACCTCCTCGTTGGAGGCGTCCTCCGCCCCGAAGCGGACGTTGCTGGCTATGGATCCGCGGAAAAGAAATGCCTGTTGTGGAACCAGCCCAAATCTAGACCAAAGTTTTTCTTGTGGTACCGCTCGCACGTCCACACCGTCGATTGCAATCTGACCCGAAGAGACGTCATAAAGACGCGTAATTAGGTTGACGAGCGTCGTCTTACCCGAGCCAGTGCCGCCAACTACGGCGGTGAACTGTCCAGGACGAATCTCAAAGGAGACATCGCAGAGGACCGGGTCTTGCGCTCCGGGGTATTGGAAGCTTGCGTTACGCACTTCGATGCTGGCCCCACTCGGCGGCAGTGACTTGGGGTCGGCGGGATCGGAAATTCCGGGTGAGGTCTGCAGTACCTGTTGAATACGTTCCGCGGATGCGGCTGCGCGGGGGACCATGGTCATCAGCATGACCGCCATCATGACGCTGAAGAGAATCTGCATGATGTAGGCCAGGAAAGCAGTGAGGTCGCCGATTTGAATGTCACCGCTGTTGACGAGATGGCCGCCAAACCAAATGACCGCGACTGACGAAAGGTTGAAGATCAACATCAGTGCCGGCATCATCAAGGCGAAGAGGCGGGCAACTCTGAGGGAAGTGTCAGTCAGCTCATCGTTGGCTCTCTCGAAGCGGGCCTCTTCGCTGCGGGTACGCACGAATGCCCGTATCACTCGAATGCCGGCGAGGTTCTCACGCAGCACGGCGTTGATGCCATCGATCTTGGTTTGTACTGATCGGAAGAGCGGCACCGCTTGGCTGACGATGGCGCCGATCACCACGGCCATAATGGGAACGATAAAGAGCAGCAGAGCTGATAGCTGCACATTCGTTCGTAAGGCCATGATGACTCCACCAATGGCGGTAATCGGGGCCGCGATGAGTGTGGTCAGTGCCACGAGCACCAGCATCTGAACCTGTTGCACATCGTTGGTATTTCGCGTGATGAGTGATGGCTTCCCGAACTTGTTCACCTCCTGGAGTGAGAAAGACTCAACAGCGTGGAACATGGACCGTCGAACATCTCTACCGAATCCCATAGCCGTGCGGGCACTGAAATACACCGCAATGATTGCGACTACTCCTAGTGCCAGGCTTATGCCCAGCATCAGGACACCTACTTCGACGATGTAACCAATATCGCCCGTCACGACGCCGTCATTGATGATGTCGGCGTTCAGGAAAGGTAGATACAGGTTCGCCAGGGATTGAGTGGTGACGAGCAAAATAATGACGACGAGCGATGTGCGGTAGGGACGCAGAAAATCCCTAATGAGTTGAATCATGTATGCATCGCCCACCAGTTAGTTCTGGGACGCACAACGCATAACTTGGGTGACACATTCCCTAGCGTACGGACGGCACAGCAAGTCTGCCGATTGGATTGGGTGTGCGATCGGGGAAATTTCCAGTCGAGCAACCGTGCTCCCGCAAGATCGTCAGCATCCCATCGGAGCAGTGGGATAGTTCGGGGTTGATCTCCAGATGCGAAGGAACGGCCGAAAAATCTATTCTCAGCCGTTCCTTCGTCAGGTATGACTACTTTTTGTTGGCGCCAGTACGCTTGAGCAAAACATCGCCCATGTACTTGGCGTAGGCAGCCTGACCTTGATCGTTGGGATGCATGGCTCCGCTGCTGTTCGGCGGATTGTTGTAGGGGGCTGGCGCACTACCACCCGCAGCAGCAGTAGCTGGGAAAAGCCAACTGTCTAGCGCACACCCGCCATGACCCCGAGAGGCGTTCAGCATTTTCAGTTCTGGAGTCCATCCATACAGAGATTTGTTTTGCTGAATGAGTCCTCGTATGCCCGGCACCGTCGGGTCGACAGTTGGAACGTAGGTGGGGCCAAGATGAACTTCGTTCGCGCCCGAGTATGGGAGCGGGACACCACCGTTACCCCAGGGCGGCATCTCAACTGGTGTGCCAGTCTGACCGTCGTAGGCTAAGTCGTACGCCCAACGGTTGGAGATCGAATCAGCGGGATAATCCGGGGTCCACTCGCACGGTTGTACCGTTCTCCCACCTATCGGACCCTTCTCGCCTGATGTGAGGTCCGGATAGCTGCCATGAATTATGTTCTTGGCTTTGGTCACCTTGACGGCTTTCGACTTGGAAGGTGATTTGGCGGGCTGACCCGACGGTCCGCCCTGGAGGGAATAGGTCTGGCACCGTTTGCCGTTGCCCGGCGCCTTTTTGCCCTTCAAAGGCTTGATGCACTTAGCCATGTCATTGTAGCGAATCTGGAGCTGTTCCAACTGACGCTGGATGATGGCCCACAGCGCTTTGGTGCTGCTCGGTGAAGACTGCGTCTCTGGTACTGCCCAGATTGGTTCGGCGCCGTAGCAGTTTTGCTTACCAGAGGCTTTGATCACGGCTTCAATCTCCGCGGTTAACTGCTCCGGTGTTCCCGCTATCGGGTACTGCCTGGCGATCAAGCCCGCCAGGAGTTCCACGACATACTCAGGTACCTGCTTGAAGTTAGCTACTAGCGTGGATGCACCGGCGACCCCGCAAGCAACCACCATCGGGGAGAACAGCACGTCGTTACCCCCGATAGTGAAGTAGAGGTTGTCCGCGACCAACTTGCCGTTACGCAGTGCCGCATATGCTTGATCGATCTGCGACGGTGCCCAGCCGTAGGCCACTCCATTTGTGGGACTAGCTGGCTTCTGGGGGTGCAAGATTCCGCCCTGACCCGAGATGTCACCTAGCAGAGCAGTATTGGCAATCAGGTTTCCGCTGGACACCTGGGCACCGCTGCACGCAACGTCTACCAACGTGACATTGGACTTGTCACTAGCTTCCTCGACGCGCAAGGCAGCTCGCACCATTCCACTCCAACGGCTGCGATGGCAGCGATTGTCGTCCCAGTCAATGAAACGAGGGACGCCGGGATTGGTACCGCTGGTGTTCGCCTCGTAAAACGGTGGGAAACCCTCACCTGACGTATAAGAATCACCCATAACCACCATGAGGTGATTCTTTACTTTGATCTTGTTCTTCTTCTGGTTGTTGACGTCTTGAGCGCCACCTTTACCTGTCACTGTCAAGATGGTGCGGTACTTGCCTTCGGGGAGCTTTATTTTCTTCTTCTTCTTGCACTTGCTCTTTACAGTCTTGGTCTTTTTCTTACTGAGTTTGATGCCCCACTTACAGGTCAACTGGCCCGGGCCCTGCGAGGCGCTGCCGTCTAAGACCACCTTGTATTTGCCGTTCTTGGGTAGAGGTCCATAGCGGTTGTATCCACTATTACCGCTTTGCTTAGTCTTCTTCATTTTGTTGTCAGGGATGCCGTCACCAGCGGGATTGTCGATGTAGAAACCACCGTCGAGGTAGCCCGGCGAGCCGGGGTCCGCGACGACTTCCCATATTTTGTCGTCTTTCATCTGCGCCGGCATTGACCAATCCCACCGTGCCACGGTGCCAACCTTTCGGCTAGATGACATTGGTGCGGCTACTGCTGCGTCCGGGGTCTCAAGCGCGTCCGGGGTGACGGGTGCGCTGGACGCACCGCTACTGTCAGTTTCCAGTGGATCCTCGGCAGAGGCTGACATGGGGCTTAGTGCCCCAAATAGTAGGGCTCCACTGCCTATAGCGATCGCTGCGGTGCGTAACGGCATGCTCACTCCATTCCTCGCAATCAACTTAGTCGGGAGTTCCCCTTCATCGCGACCGGAATCTGAAGATCGGCCGAAAGAATGAGCACTAGAGTCGGACAAATCGGAAGTCGAGAGGCGCCTAGCCGATTCCGGCCGAATTCTGGCTCAGAGAGTGAGTGAGATTGGCCCGTTGCCTCGGTTGTCTGAGTGGACTGCAAAGTTTTGCGAAAAAAGGGTTGCGCACTGAGGTGAGCCTGAGTCTCTCTGATGAAGGGCAAGGTGAGCGACATGAACACTTGGCGAGAATCTGCACCGGTGCGGAGACCGCTGTTGCGGAGTTTGGCGGCTCTACTGCTGGGGAGTTCGGCTATTCTGATAGTGGCCGCGGTCGAGGAGAGCGAACGTGCCGCCGGACCGGTGTCCGTCGCACCAACCCCGTGACTAGAGGTGGCTACTCGAATCCGGCTGCTACGAATGAGGCACCGCCGCTCCAGTGGCCGATGCAATGGAGGAGTGTCATGGCAGCGCAGCCGAAGGATGTCGACATTGTCGAACTCCTCCGCGCTGAGCCCAAAAGCGGCTTTGAAGTCTTGTACCGGGCCTATGCTGAGCGTCTCTTCGCCTACTGCACCACTGTCTTGCGAGACCGCGACTCGGCCGCAGACGCCAGTCACGAGTGCTTGGTTGCCGCTGTGACCAAAATCGATTCTCTTCGTTCGGCCGAGCGCTTGCGACCCTGGTTGTTTGCTATCGCAAGAAATGAGTGTTTCAAACTCCTCCGGGGCAAGAGCCGAGAAGTAACCAATGAGGAGGCGATTGACATGCAGTCGACCTCTCCCGATTTGGCTGCTGACGTCACCTCTTCGGAATCACAACAGTTGGTATACGAGGCGCTTGAATCGCTTGCTCCGGCCGATCGAGATGTTCTCGCCCTCGCACTGCGCAAGGATCTTGATCCAACTCAGGTCGCCGAAGCGATGGAGATGAGTTCGAACCAGGTCCGCGCCAGATTGTCGCGGGCGCGCACGGCATTAACGGGTGCTGTTAGCGCTCTCGTGTTGGTGCGTGACAAAAAAGCTGAATGCCCGGATTTGGCTGAGATCGTTTCCGAAGGTGACAGTGAGTTCACTCCACTTCTTCGTAAGCGTATTTCTCGACACATCAAGGAATGCGAAACCTGCGAAGAGGCTAGCCATACCAAAGCCCTGTCGTATGTCTCCGCCTTCACTCTTCCGCTGGCCCTCATCTTGCCGAAAGGCTTTGAAGCCAAAGCGATGGAATCTGTCAACGAGTTGATGGACCACACCCTCGGCCAGAGCGATGATGTAACCGCTAGCGAAACAGAAACAGGTATCGGAACGTCCTCGCCCGATCCAAGTTCTGGGTCCGATCTCGCGGGCGGACTATCAACGACAACCTCGACCGGAGTCAAGAAGGTCGCATTAAGTCTCGTTGCCGCGAGCACAGTCGCAGCCGGCATTTTCGCTTTTGGAGCGCTAGTTCCGGTCACCGATACGGTTCAACCGAACGCCCAACAGGCCGGTGACCTTGTCACTGGTGGGCCGGCTTTCGAAGTGGACGCGGGTAGTTCAGCGGATTCGACCGATGATGGTGCTCAGCGGGGACAAGGGAAGGGGTCTGAATCTGGAAGCAATATGAGTGCAGATTCCGATGGTGACCGCGGAACTGAAGTGGGCGAGTCTGGAAGCGGTTCTGGGAAACAGTCAAGCGGCAGTGGAGACGAGTCCGGGCGAAATTCTGATGCGGTAGGCGGCCAGGGCAGTCGCGACAACGGAAACTCGAGTAATGATCAATCGACGGGGAACGGTTCTGGCGCTGGGAAAGAGCGAGGCGATACTGGTGACACCGTTGACCGCAATGGCGAGGATGGCGGTACGACCGACGGCGGTAAGGAGCAGGGTCGAAACAGCGATGCGGATGCCGGTAACGATCAGCGTCAAGGCGGCAACGCCGAGGATGGGAAGGGCCCAAACACTAGCGGCGAAATGTCGGACGAGGACTCTGACCAAGTACCGGGTGTCGACCTGCTCGGGACAGTGTCAATGTCAGCAAGCCCCGGTTCATTGGCGGGTTGCCCATTCGTAAAGTGGACGCTTTCTGCCTACACCAAGGGTGGTCCGGCCCAGTCCGTCGTTGTCTATTACGGAGGTGCCGCCAGTGGAAAAGTGGCGCTAGCAGGAGGTGGCAATAGTTGGAGTGGCTCGATCGCGCTGCCGCAGGGCATCTACAAGTTCTACGCGGTAGCCGTTGGCGCAGCGGGGAACAAAGTGCAATCAGCTACTCAAAGCAGATCGGTGAAATGTCCGCCCGCTGATACCCAACAGCCGAACAGTCCCTCCCCAAAGATCAGCAAGAAATCACCTTCACCGAAGTTTTCTTCACCGAAATTTTCCGCGAAGCCCAACCTTGGCCTTAACCAGGGCTAGAGCCGAAGGGCTATTCGACGTGGATTCGGCGAAGTCGAAGCCTGGTAGGAGACAGAATGCCTGAGGTCAATCGAGACCAAGCCAGTGCCGCGGCCAGCGCTGCAGGCCGATCCGTGGGCAATGCTCTCCGGTCGCGTCCAGAGGTTGTGCGTGTAATTGCGCATCGAGGCTCTGGTCATGGGCGAAATGACCCAGATGCACCGCCTGAAAACACATTGGCGGCCGTAGCCTACGGCTTTCAGCAAGGTGCGGACGCGGTAGAGATAGATGTGTGGTGCACGCGTGATGGGGTGCCGGTGCTACATCACGATGCCACTACTGATCGCACCACCGATTTGGCGGGCAGAGGGATCACATCCGTAGACTTTGATGAGTTGGCGTCAGTGAGTGCGGGCTCGTGGAAATCAAATCGATGGGCCACCGAGCGGGTTCCCACCTTGCTCGCGGCCACCACGATCATCCCTGGCGGCAGGGCCTTGATTGTGGAGGTAGAAGAAGGACCACAGGTAGCCGACATAGTCGTGCAGACTCTTGTCAGTTCCGCTCTCACTCCAGAACAGACTGTCTTGATCACCTACAACCTGGACACTGCTGCGGAGCTGAAACGCATCGCACCGCAACTTCGGGTTTTCTGGATCCTGAATACCCGACCTGGGTGGGAAATCGGTGGCTGGTCACAGGGGCATCGGAGAGGGAGGGATGGCGATCGAGTCGGTTATGACGAGCATGCCGACTCCGAATGGATTGTGAATGCCGCGGTTGCCGCTGGTGTGGATGGGATTGACACCTTGTTCGCCTATCCGCCTGATCTACCGGGTCTCGCCGCCGCGGCAGGATTGAAGTGGATGGTGTGGACTGCCAATGATCCCCGAGCGATTGATCAATGCTTGTTTGATGGGGCTTGGGCGATAACGACTGATAACACGAGAACTGTGGGGCGGTGGCTGGCTGCAGCGGGAGTTCCAACGGCGACTAAGGCTGGAGTGGCGTTCTAGTGGTGATCGGCCGGACTAGGCTGTGGTTGTGATCCATGTTGTTGGTTTTGCTGGTACGGCATTGGTGCTGGGTGCCTATATGTTGATTTCCACTGGTCGTCTGCGTCCCCGATCGTATGGGTATCAAGGAATGAATCTGGCGGGAGCGCTACTACTCACGTTCTACGCGATCGTTTTGTCGGCCTGGGCCGTCTTGGCGTTAAATGTAGCTTGGGGAGTAATCGCGATCGTTGCCCTGTTGCGAGTGGTGCTTGGACAGCAGCGAGAGCCAGCATGAGGATGACACCTGTACTGGTAGTTCCCTCCAGATGCGAGACAGTAGCGACGAGACAACGTACGGTCGAAGCATGAGGGGACTGCTCATCATTGTAGTGCTGGGTCTCGTCGTGGCGGGCGTTATCTGGACGGTACAGCGATACCGTGACAGCCGCTCGGCATCGATGCTGAATGCCAGTTTGCCGGATCCACCATCGTTGGACCGTGATGTGATTGAGCCAGCTACGGTTGCGTTTGGCCCGGAACGTGGTCAGGGCACGTTGCGGTTAACGCCAAGTCAACTCATTTTCACGGGAGATTCTGGCCGCGTATTGGTGTTGGAGCGCATTGGCATTGTGGGTGTTTCGGCGACGCGTGAACTTCCCGATGGTCAGTTGGCGCGATCGGTACTCGC
The DNA here is from genome assembly GCA_002699445.1 of Micrococcales bacterium. GTDB lineage: Bacteria > Actinomycetota > Actinomycetes > S36-B12. The sequence continues at coordinate 17,739 of PAAU01000054.1, forward strand.
CGTTACCACTCGAACGGAAACCCATTATTTCGCGGTATCCGAACCGGAACAATGGGCGCAACGGCTGGTGTAGCTAGTCCTATCGAAGGCCGAGAAACTGAACCCCGCCGATCACCCGATCGGGAGATCTCTCGGTTGAGTTGCCCCGTGCCAACTGTCCGGCACCGTTGTCACCCCAACACCAAATGTCGCGGCCGTGCGAGGTGCAGCTGTGATTCTGGCCGACGGCCACGAAACTACCTCCGGAAAGGTCAGGCACCTTCTGAGGCGAAAACTGTGGAGCGTAGTGAGATTCATCGCCAAGTCTCATTAGGTCATCATTACCCCAACAGAAGGCGTTGCCTGTAGATCCTACGGTTACGGCACATACATGTGATTTGCCCGAATCCAAAGACTGATATTGCAGATCACCCGCGATCTTTACTGGCGAGTGTGAGCAAAACCAGTTTGCCTGTCCGTCTTGGCTCCAACAGCCTTCGTTCCTGGTGGCTCCACTGCCGAGCTCACCGGATTCGTTAACGCCCCAACACCAACCAGAGCCATCAGAAGCAATGCCACAGGTATGTCGAGCACCCGCA
>PAAU01000055.1 GCA_002699445.1 Micrococcales bacterium
CCCAACCAACCAGTGGGCGGTTCCCCAGTGCCGCGCTCCAAGCGAAACCGAGGGTCACCGTTGGCCGCAATGATGGCCAGCTCGGCAGTGTTGTCGCTTGAGGCGTCATCAAGGACGTGAACTGATAGCTCAGGAATATCCTGCTGGTCGAGGAGGCTTGCAACGCAACTGGTAATGGTCCGCGCCTCATCTCGCGCTGGTACCAGCACTGTCACTGATTCACCCACGGGCATCGCCGGAGGTCCATTGAGGTGAGGCAGCAGTCGGGAGTTGCGCAGCGCCTGCAAGAAACCCAGAACGGCGGCACCAGTAGATAGTGCGACTGCTGCAGTTGTAACGCGGGAACGTCGCCAGTCAGGCATGGGTGACTCGTCGTAGTCGTGCAAGAAGAATCGCTAGCGGAATACCCATACCAAGGGCACCAACGAGTGCCACTGTCAGCCGGTCGAGAAAGATTGCGTTGGCGACAATATTTCCCACGTAGATCCACAGCAGCGCTGCGACAGGCTGTTTCACCGGGGCGTCGGGTCGAGCAGGCAGAAACAAGGTCAGCAGAGACATGAGTACCAGTGCCGCGATGATCCAGCCCATGAAGTTACTGATAGGGATCCCCGGTAGTCCGGGTAGGGCCGGTTCTGGGTTGAGCCACACCCAGTGACCCTCAGCCACCATCTGGGGATCCAGGAATAAGTCCCAGGCAGCCAAAATTGCTGCGGAGAGCACGATTCGGGCCGGACGGTTCCAGTTGGTGCGCTCCACGAGGGCATAGATCGGGTAGGCGATCATTGCCCAGGCAAGGGGAATGAGTATGGGCACATCGGCGATGGACCATCCCAGACGGTCTGTGTAGAAGTATTCGCCAAATGGCAGACCAGTTGCGGTTCCTACGGCCTCGATGGTCCAGCCGAATATGCAGGCAATACCGAACATCAGAGCAGTCCAAGCGGTGCCTCGTGTGGCCCAACTATGACTGAGCGAAGCGGCGAAGAGCAGTAATACGCCCGCGGCGGTGAGCGCATCTCGGGTAGAGCCGGATGTCAGGATCCAGATAATGTTTGAGAGCACCCAGAGCCCAGTGAGCGTCCAGGTGACAACTAGCGCAAATCGATTCAGGCCTTGAGTTTGCGGACCTCGAGTAGCAGGAGTGGAGAGGCTCATGAGTCGAGTGCGTCTGAGCGGTTTTCGATTACGAGGTCACCGACTTCGGCAGCGATGCCGGCGGTGATCCTCAGTATTTGGGCGTAACTGCTGGGAAACATCCACTCCGGATCTCCAGCCGGAATCCAGAGCACCGTTGATCGGGCGAGAGCTATGTCGAGGACAACATCGCTGCGCTGGTCGGTTGCTACTGGAGCCAGGCCGCCGAAGCGGTGGCCGGTGCGAATCTCAGCAAGCTCACTCGGGATTTCCACCAACTCGGCCTCACCGAGTACCCCGCTTAGTTGGATGGGGTCCGCCATCCTTCCGGAAGGGAGCAGAACTAGGAAGTGTTTGTCTGACTTGGCGCGATAGAGGTGACTGGAGACCAGTAGCTCGCGAGGAGCGGCATCCACGTGGGAGCGCGCTTCATCGAGCGCACGCGGTTGTCCAGGGCAGCCCAACTCCCGCATGCGGTTGCTCACACGTTGAACGACTGCCGGCAGCTCCGGTTCGGTCATGTGTGAAGCGTAGTGGCTGTGGACGGTCTCTGGACCGAACAGGTGGTCTTGTCATTCCCCATTGACCATTGTCGTACCTCTGTCGTAGTGTCTAAATATTCGAACAGATGTTCGATTTAAGTCCTAGCGTTGACTCGGGAAACGACTCCGATGTCTATGGCGGTTATCCGTTGCGACATATCGATCAGTGCCTAGGTCTTGAGTTCGATATGTCGGCGAATCTTCCCTCGATGGGTCTATCCCCATTGATCGACCTGCCATGCCTTAGGAGGGGTCTGCCATGAGTCGTCGCTACAGCGACCGAATAGATGTTGTAGTTGCCGAGCGGCCACGATCGGACGGATCAGGACCGGAACCGGAACCGGAACCGCCACGCTCCTTCGTCTGGCGAGGTTCTCGCTATCGAGTAGCCGAAGTGTTGAGTCGCTGGAGTGAGGCAGAGCAGTGGTGGCGTAGAGAAGCTCCCCAGGGTGGCTCAGCTAATTCCTCCCAATTTCCCGATGATGCGGTGGTGTGGCGAGTGACGGCTCGTACCAGGAGAGGTGCGACCGGAGTGTTTGAGTTACGCAATCGCCCAGGATTCAGCCGCCCCGGTTGGTTTCTGATTCGGGCATACGACTGAGGTTTCCCACTATCCCAAGCGAAGCCCCACCAAGCGTTCTGAACCGACGAAGGAGAAAGTTATGAGAGGACCCGACTCTGCCAGTAACGAGTCCGGGCGAACGATTCCGTTAGCCAGTATCGAACTGGTAGCCAGTGCAGTTGCTGAAGTAGAGACTGCGTTGGCTGAACCTACTTCTGCGTTGCGTTACGCCCGAGCGCAGTTAGCGGCTCGTCGCGCTGCTGCGGCTATCTTGGCGGCTCGAGCCCAACCTAGACGTGGGCATCGACCACAGAATGTCTGGCAGATGCTTCCGCGGATAGCTCCAGAGCTTAGTGAGTGGGCTCAGTTCTTCTCAGCGACTTCGGAGCATGCAGCTGCTGCGCAGGCTGAGATACCTAGCGCAATCTCGAGACGAGAAGCTGATGACATGGTTCGTGATGCTCGGAACTTTTTGGATCGAGTCATGGTGGCTCTATCCCGCAGTAGCGCTGCCGTTTAGTCGTGGTGAAGCATGACTGCTAGCGAATCATTCGCGCATCTGCATACCGCATCGGCATACTCGCTCCGTTACGGTGCATCGCAGCCGGATGCGTTGGTAGCACACGCAGCAGATTTGGGGCAGAAAATATTGGCCCTGACCGATCGTGGTGGTCTTTACGGTGCAGTTAAATTTGCGATTGCGAGTATGGCGGCTGGTATTGCTCCTGTTTTAGGTGTGGACCTGGCGGTTGCATCTAGTGGCTTGCTGCCAGCGATGACAAAACCTGGACCCGCGCGGCGCACCCCGGCAAAAGGCGGTATCTGGGTTGAGCAGCGTCGACCGCGAGTCGTTCTACTCGCTCGAAATCGCCAAGGATGGGCATCGCTATGTCGACTAGTATCGGCCGCGCATCTGATTGGGGAGCGGGGGGAGCCGCTTGCTGACCCTAATCAGATAGCTCGTTATAGCGACGGATTAACTCTGCTGCTGGGGGCGGAGTCGGAATGTGGTCGTGCACTGGCGTCTCATCGCGCTGATGTTGCGGATCGATTGCTAGTTCAGTGGCGGGAAGTCTTTGGCGATCGGTTGCATATCGAGGTTGCTTGCCATCTGACCCCGCACAGCGGTGCGACGCTAAACGGTCGTATCAGTCCGGATGTAGCAGACCTGTCACTTTCAGGTGCTTCACGTCTCTATCGGTGGGCAGTAGATCGAGGTGTTTCGACGGTACTCACTAATGCGGTCCGGCACGAGCGCCGAGAGCAGGCGCCCGTGGTCGATGTATTGGATGCCATCAGGCGGCTAGTGCCGTTGAACGAGCGCCATCTTGATCGAGGTAATGCTGAGGGCTACCTGAAATCGTCGATGCAAATGCATCGGATTGCTGAACAAGTAGTTTCTGCTGCTGGACAGTCGTCGCAGCAGGTGTCGGCACTAATGAACCGTACTGTTTCGCTGGCACAAGAGTGTGCTTTGGATCCAGTGGCAGATATGGGCATTGGGTCAGTTCGGGTACCAGAGTTAGATGTACTGATGCCTAATCTGCTAGAAGGAGTGGAGCATCAAAAGGCTGCTGCTGATTTGCTACGGCGACGGTGCGAAGAGCAAATCCCACTACGGTATTCCGGAGCTCGACTGCGACAAGAGGCAACAACCCGGTTGGGGCAGGAGCTAGATACCATCCTCAAACTAGGTTTTCAGGGTTACTTCCTTACTGTCACTGAGGTTGTAGATCTCATTCGGAAGATGGGTGTCCGAGTGGCTGCACGTGGTTCAGGAGCAGGCAGCATAGTGAACCATCTACTCGGTATATCTGGGGTAGAGCCGTTAAGCCAAGGGCTGCTTATGGAGCGGTTTCTTTCGCCACTGCGACGTTCGCTGCCTGACATAGATATCGATGTTGAATCTGCTCGCCGTACTGAGGTGTATCAACAGATTCTGCAACGTTTTGGTGGTGACCGTTGCACCTGTGTCTCGATGATGGATACCTACCGAGTCAGACATGCTATTCGTGACGTCGGTGGCGCGCTCGGATTCCCGCAGGGTGATATCGATTCATTCGCTAAGGCATTCCCCCACATCGCTGCTCGAGATATCCGGGCCGCGATGACTGACTTACCAGAGTTACGCAATAGCCAGTTAGGTCGAATAGCCGTTGATGGTGGGCTAGATCAATTCCTTGACCTGGTAACAGCCATGGACGGCCTACCCAGACACGTGGCGCTACATCCGTGCGGAGTGCTGCTGTCAGACGCATCGTTATTGGATCGAACTCCGGTTGAGGCCTCTTGGCAAGGGTTCCCCATGAGCCAATTCGACAAAGATGATGTGGAAGAAATGGGGTTCCTGAAGTTAGATGTTTTGGGAATTCGAATGCAGTCGGCTATGGCGCATGCAGTTGCTGAGATTGGCCGAGCAACGGGCGATTTAGTCGATATTGATTCGGTCCCATTGGATGACCAAGCGACTTTCCAACTGATTCAGTCTGCTCGGACTCTCGGCTGCTTTCAGATTGAATCGCCAGGACAACGAGAGCTAGTCGGTAAGTTCGCACCGGAGACATTTGAAGACATCGTCATCGATATTTCGTTGTTTCGACCCGGTCCAGTTAAGAGCGACATGATTAGCCCGTTCTTACGAGCACGGCAGGGTTGGGCGCTGCCAGACTATTTACACGAAAATTTGCGTCCCATCCTCAAGCAGACTGCAGGTGTGGTGGTTTTTCATGAGCAGGTCATCGAACTTATTTCGGAGATGACTGGGTGCACTCTGGCTCAAGCGGATGAGGTACGCCGTACTTTGGGCAGCCCCGAGGGGCAGCAGCAGGTTCGTGGTTGGTTCTACCCAGCCGCAATTAGTAGAAGTTATCCACTCCGCATTGTCGAAGAAGTATGGGACGTACTGCGTGCCTTTGCCTCATTCGGCTTCTGTAAAGCGCATGCAGCCGCCTTTGCGTTGCCCACCTATCAGTCAGCTTGGTTGAAGACTCATCATCCAGCCGCTTTCTATGCTGGAGTGCTCACTCATGACCCGGGGATGTACCCCAAGCGACTCATCCTCGACGATGCTCGCAACTTCGGAGTTCCCATTCTTGGTCTTGACATCAACCGTTCTGATCGGGTCTACCGATTAGAACGGTTAGACGATTCCTGGGGTGTCCGGCTGCCGTTCGCAGAGGTGAAAGGTATATCCGCTGCAGAAGAGTCCGCCGTTGTCGCTGGCCAGCCGTATTCGTCGTTAGCTGAGGTATGGCATCGCAGCGGACTATCTCGTCCTATCGCAGAACGACTCGTTCTTGCCGGTGCCTTTGATGATCTCCACTCTCTTGGGAGCAATAGTCCAGGTCGCTTCACTCGAAAGGATCTACTATTACAAATCATTGAGCTGGAGCAGCATTCTCGTTCACTGCAACGTTCACGTGGTGCTCGTCGTTCAGCACGTAAACGTGCCGAAGTAGTATCCGCTTCTGACGATCCATCAGTGGCGGCCCGACGTCAGTCTCAAGCTCCCGCACAGGTTTCTGATCCGGAGCAAGTCGAAGTTCAACTGTCGCTAGATCTTTTTGCACCATCACAGCCAGTGGCCAGTGGCCTACCGGAGATGGGACCGAGCGAGCAAGTTCGTGCGGAAGTTGAAGTGCTAGGCATGGACGTCAGTAGTCACATTGTGTCTTTTTACGATCAGATGTTGGATGCCTTATCAGTCGTGCGATCTCACAATCTGCGTAGTTGCCGCTCGGAAGCTGAGGTCTTGGTAGCAGGAGTGAAGGTCGCAACGCAGACTCCACCAGTACGTGGGGGGCACCGCGTCATTTTTCTGACTTTGGATGATTCGACTGGCCCAGTAGACGCGACCTTCTTTGAAAATACGCAGGCAGATTACGCCATGACGTTATTCCATTCGTGGCTCTTGCTAGTCCGAGGTCGGATTCGTCGTACTGGGCGTCGCGGAATCTCATTGCGGGCTACTGGATGCTGGGAGCTGGCTGAGGTATGGCAGTTGTGGCGTCAGTCGGGTGTGGCTGGAGTCCATCAAGTATTAGCGGACTCACCAGAACCTCGCCGTGGTAACAGCCAACCGCATACATCTCGCAAGACTGATCAACCCACTGCAGGTGGGATGGGGCAACGTCGCAGAGTGTTAGTACATGCCAGTGGTTTCCGGATGTCCCCTTACGCTGATATCAAGCCTGCGGGTGATGAGGCTGGGAAACCACAACCTCGACCAGCCTCGGATCGAGACGGGCCGCCTGGAAAGCTGTGGCACTCCAGCCCAGGTAGTAGCGGGTGGTGAGGAGGTAACGATGAGTCGTAACCAGATTCGCCGACCTGATGCCACCAACATCGCCGACGCGGATGACCGTGAATGCACCATCTTGCACATTGATATGGATGCTTTTTATGCATCGGTATCGCTTTTAGAACATCCTCATCTCGTCGGGCGACCGGTCATTATCGGGGGTGCGGCCAATCGTGGCGTAGTGCTATCGGCCACGTATGAAGCACGTGAATTGGGGATTCATTCTGCGATGCCGATGTCACGGGCACGCCGCCTAGCACCGCAGGCAGTGGTGTTGTCGCCAGACTTCGCCCGATACAGCGATGTCAGTGCTTCAGTCATGACGCTGTTCCGTTCGGTAACTCCATTGGTAGAGCCACTCAGCCTCGACGAAGCCTTCCTCGATGTTGCCGGGGCTAGGCGAAGGATAGGAAGCCCTCGACAAATCGCAGCGCAGATCAGAGACCGGATTCATGATGAGCAAGGCATTACGTGCTCTGTGGGAGTGGCAGCTAGCAAATTCGTCGCCAAGCTTGCCTCAACGTTGTGTAAACCGGACGGCTTACAGGTTGTTGCACCCCATCAAGTAATCGCGTTCTTGCATCCGCTACCTGTCGGCGCATTGTCAGGGGTGGGAGAGAAAACAGAGGAAGCGTTATTTCGGTTTGGGCTTAAAACTGTCGGTGATGTTGCAGCTACCCCACTAGGCACTCTCCAGCGAATCGTTGGTCAAGCTACTGGTAAGCAGCTTGCGGATCTCTCGTGGGGGCGGGATCCACGTCGGGTGCAGCCGCAGGAGCCAGATCGAAGCATTGGTGCCGAGGAGACATTCGACACGGACGTCGATGATCCCGAGATTGTGATTCGCGAGTTGTTGCGGCTGTCAGACAAAGTCGCCGCTCGAATGCGGGCTAATGGCTACGTGGGGCGCACGATCCAGCTGAAGATCAGGTTTGCAGATTTCAGCACGATTACGCGTTCACGATCACTCAAAGACCACACCGATACTGGGCATGAGATCTACTCCACTGCGGTGGAGCTATTCGCTGGGCTTGGTCTGCAGCGCGCCCGACTACGATTGGTGGGTGTGCGGGTAGCTGGGCTTGCATCCGCGGGGAGCGTCCCGGAGCAGCTCCTACTTGAACGGATCGAGCCAGCCTGGCGTGATGTAGAACAAGCGGTTGATCGACTATCGGAACGATTCGGGTCAGGAGCAGTTCAGCCAGCGCGCCTTGTTGGTCCACCTGAGGAACTCGCTTAACAACGACCAAATACCTGCCGATAGTGGGTGTAGTCAGGAGATTGCTCGTCATGATTGGCGTAGTGTCTTTGATGTGAAAGGGCGCCGTTACTCTGCTACTGACGGAAGGGGTGGCGCAACTGTCCGCGTTGCAACATAATCAAGGGCAGCGCAGTTCACAAGACCAGAATTGGTTCTCGGCTTTCCAGGGGGAAGCAAGGGCTTTATTGTGGAGATAACGAAGGAGGCGCGGCGTGCTATCAGATAAAGAGCAGAACCTGCTGGAGCAGATGGAGCGCGCCCTCTACGCTGAAGATCCTAAGTTCGCGGACTCACTGCGGAAATCGCGGCGTGGCGGGATGAATCGTAAGAGTTTCCTGCTCGGTATCGGGGGCGTGATTCTCGGTCTACTAGTCCTAGTTGGTGGAGTAGCGACTCAGATAATCCCACTAGGGCTAATCGGTTTCTTTGGCATGCTGGCTGGCGCTTTCCTGTGTTACCGGTCGTTCGGGGGAGGTAAAGAGGCGGAGACTGATGGCTCAGGTGAGCCGGCCGCACCCTCAGCCCCGAGCGATGGCGGCAAGAACAGCGGTGGTCTCATGGATCGTCTCGAAGAGCGCTGGCAGCAACGTAAAGATCGTGGCCAGTACTAAAGCAGCCCCCGCGGTCTGATCCATATCGCCTCACTTTTCAGCTGGGGATTAACTTCTCACCGCGTGGCCTTTCTCGTTAGTGCGCCTCAATACGCTCGAATCGGACTAGCAACTGCACGCGTCCGTTTAATGATTTTGCTGCAAGTTTCGACAGGCTAACTGGACTCACTATTCCTTCCGTCGACCACTCAATCACGCTTTAGCTAGACGCCGTTATGGCATACATCCGCAGGTATTGGTTGACAGTGGAGCAAAATGGCATAAAGTGGAGGACATTGGAACAAGAGCAGTTAGATAGCAGTGTCCGTGCCTGTTGCCGGTAGCTGTAGCTGACTCAGAGATGGACGAGCTGTGTCGTCGTCCTTCGAGGAGGGAGATGCCTGATGCTTCTGGGCACTCATACCCCTCGGATTGACGACAAAGGTCGGGTCGTCTTACCTGCAAAGTTCCGCGACACACTGACAGACGGTGTCGTCCTTACAAAGGGACAAGACCGCTGTGTAGTGCTGTGGCCCACGGCGGAGTTCAAGGACTACGCGGCCCGCTTGAATGAGGCATCGAGATCCAGCGCAGCCGTGCGCTCCTACATGCGAGTGCTCTTCTCCGGGGCCTTCGATGACAAACCGGATAAACAGGGTCGAATTTCGGTACCTACTCAGCTGCGTGAATACGCAGATCTGGAGCGGGATGTAGTCGTCGCGGGTAACGGTGCGACGGCCGAGATCTGGAACGGCCCCGCATGGTCTTCCTACTTAACCGAGCAGGAACAGGCTTTTTCTGAGATTGGCGAGGAGGTGGTTCCCGGATTGTTCTAACCGCGGCATGAGGTCTCTTTCCGCCGCGTCCTGACACTCTTCCCCGATGTCAGGGCCTGCGGGGTCTCCCTGACAGCAGACCGGCACACTTCCCCGGTGCCGGTCCAGCGGGAAGGGACCTGATGTGGTGGTTAGTACCGGGACCGGCTACTCTCGCCGCACTTCTACGATCGGTTCACCGAGGCGATGAATATGGATGACCGACAACCGGGCAACGAGATTGGCTCAGCTGTGCACGTACCGGTGATGCTGGAGCGTTCTGTCGACTTACTCGCCCCAGCTCTTCATTCACATTCTGTGGTCGTCGACTGCACCCTTGGCCTAGGTGGCCACGCTGAGGCCCTGTTACAAGCTTTTCCCGACGTCCGCCTCATGGGCGTTGACCGTGATTCAGCGGCGTTGCAGTTAGCGTCTGAGCGACTCGCCCCATTTGGGTCGAGATTTCGGGCTGGTTTGGGTGTTTTTGATCAAGCAAACGCTCTTTTGGACGAAGCGGGTTGGGGCCAACCGAGCGGCTATCTGTTCGATCTCGGCGTGTCTAGCCTCCAGTTGGACAGTGATGCCCGAGGGTTCGCTTACTCTCGGGAGACACCGTTGGACATGCGAATGGATAGCAAGAGTCCGATGAGTGCGGCTGACGTGCTCAGCGACTACAGCCGAGGGGAGTTGGCTCGAGTGTTCTCGCAATATGGCGAAGAGCGTCACTCGCGGCGTATTGCTGCCGCGATCGTGGCACGCCGGGAACGCGAGCCGTTGCGAACGAGTCACGAGTTGACGGAGGTGGTGGTGCAAGCCTTACCGCCAGGGCCGTCACGGAGTGGGCATCCAGCCAAACGGATTTTTCAAGCGCTAAGGATTGAGGTTAACGATGAGCTTGGCGCACTGCGTCGAGCGCTAACCGATGCCGTCCATCGGCTGGCCGTTGGAGGTCGCATCGTCACCCTCGCCTACCATTCCCTCGAAGACCGCATCGCGAAACGAACTTTCGCTAGCGGGACGGTCCCCTCGGCCCCACACGACCTACCGGTTGTGCCCGAAGGTTTCGGACCATTTCTCAAGATCGTTAGCGCCGGTGCGGAGCAGGCATCCCCGGCAGAGGCGGAAGCGAACCCACGGGCTCGCTCGGTGCGATTGCGCGCCGTGGAAAAGACTGCCGAAGTCCCGGCAAACTGGCTCGGGGCCGCATGAGCACCACGATGGTGGCTCCAACTAAGCCAAACACAAAGAAGAATTTACTTCCGCCACAGACAGTAGCTCCTACCGTTTCCGGAGGTCGCGGCACCGTATCGTCGTTACCTTTCCTCGGGCTGTTGGCCGGAATTCTCAGTTTCGGATTGCTAGCACTTCTGGTCATCAATAACAGTCTTGCGGCGGGCTCTTTTGAGCAGGCTCGGCTTCGAGCAGAACAAGTAGCTTTATTTGAGAAGGAGCAAGCTTTGCGGCAGGAAGTGGAGCGCCTGTCATCTCCTACCCAGCTTCGCCGATCGGCCAATGACTTGGGGATGCTGCCAGCTGCCACGACATCCTATTTCAATATCGAGACGGGCCAGATTCTTGGCGTGCCGGAGCCGGCAGGTAAGGCCGCGGCTGATGATCCGTCACTGATCCCAGGCGCACCTCCCACACCAGCTACGGATGATCTCGCTCCGCCTACAGGTGGTGTTGATGAGAGTGGGGAAACTGCGTTACAGCCGGAGTCACCCGCCTTGCAGGACGATGCACCCGAACTGGCCGAGGGAGATGGGGCCGCGATAACGGATTCAGATCCACTTTCGGCGTACGACCGCGCCGTCATTACTGGGGGGATAGACGAATGACGACAGATACGCCTATCCGGGAGAAGGGGACTGCGGACCGGCCGGCTCCGCCGGCAAGCAAGCCTTTCACCTTGGCTCGTTCGAAACGACGGGTACAACTGCTAGTCCTTGGGTTCGCCGTCATCCTTAGTCTCTTCGCAGCCAGACTGGTTGAATTGCAGGCACTCCGGGCGCCGGAACTGGCTACCGCCGCATTGCAACAGCGCATTGTGAGCCAAGACATCCCCGCGATTCGCGGCGAGATCACCGATATCAAAGGCACCCCGCTGGCCACCTCTATTGAGGTGCGTGACATCACGGCGGACCAGACGCTAGTAGAGGACCCAACCGAAACCGCCGCAGTATTGGCGCCGATGTTGGGAATGTCCGCTTCTGAACTGGAGCCAATGCTCTCGGGCGATCGTCGCTTCACCTATGTGAAGAAGGCCACTGACCCTCAGGTATGGCGAGATATCCAGTCTTGGCGTGCCGAATCGGACAACGACTCGGTCGTGCTCCAAGGAATTTTCTCGGAACGACGAACAGTGCGCGATTACCCCAACGGCAAACTTGCGTCGACGATCGTGGGATTCACCAACTCGGAGGGTAATGGAGCCGTTGGGCTTGAAGCAGGACTGAACGACACCCTATCTGGAACTGCAGGAACTGTGACTTATGAGCAGTCCGCAGGTGGGACTGAGATACCGACCTCTGATGTTCAACGGGTCGATCCAGTCAGTGGAACGGATGTAAAGCTGACCATTGATGCGGATCTTCAGTGGGCGGCGCAGCAGGCCGTTGGTAATCGGGTGCGCAACTCGGGCTCGGATTTTGGAATGGTTGTTGTGCTAGAAGTTGGTACCGGACGAGTCCTAGCCATGGCCACCGCGCCCTCCTTTGACCCACTAGATCCCAGCGAATCCGAGCCAGAGGACTGGACCAATAAGCCTGTGACGTGGGCTATGGAACCAGGCTCGACTTCTAAGTTGATGACTATTGCCGGGGTTTTGGAAGAGGGAGCGCTCAAGCCTCGTAGTCAAGTACTGGTGCCCAGCGGTTTAGTGCGTGGCGGCAAACCCTTCAAGGACTCCAGTCCTCACGGTGGTTTGAATCTGACCCTTGCTGGGGTGCTGGCGGAGTCCAGCAACATCGGCACCATCCTAGCGGCGGAAAAGATGGGCGGTAAGAAGCTCTATCGGTACTTGAAGGGCTTTGGTGTTGGAGAACCCCTAGGGCTGGAATACCCAGGAACTCAAACCGGTTATGTGCCCGCACCCAAGGATTGGTCCGATACTTCCTTCCCAACATTGGCTTTTGGCCAGGGCATGTCGATGACCGCGATGCATATCGCGAATATGTTCGCCACAATTGGCAATGACGGAGTACCGGTTCAGCCCCGTTTGGTGGATTCTTACACCAGTGCAGATGGGGTTATTGAGAACACTGAGGCCGTTGAGGACGAACGGGTGCTGTCGCCTGATACGGCCAAGACAATGCAACGAATGATGCAGATGGTCGTCGGCGATGGCGGAACGGCTGCAAATGCAAAGATTCCTGGATACCTCATGGGTGGCAAGACGGGAACCGCAATGCGCTATGACGAAACCTGCAACTGTTATTCGGGCTACACGGCTAGTTTTGTTGGCATGGCTCCAGCTGACGATCCGCAGATCGTGGTGGGAGCCTGGTTCGATAACCCGCGGAATGGGTACTACGGCGGGGAAGTTGCAGCCCCAGTCGTTAAACGAGTCATGACCGACGCTTTGGCGTTGCGTAATGTTCCGCCTACCGGTGGGAAGCGAGCGAATTTTCCGCTCAAATACGGCGGCTGAGTGCGGTGGCCCATCGCCCAACCAAGCGGCATGAGACTGTGCTGGCGGATCTCCCGGGGCTATCGCTAACCGAATCTGATCCCAGTGGTTCTGTCGGGGTAACCGGAATCAGTCTGGATTCGCGGGAAGTACTGCCCGGAGATCTTTACGCCGCGTTGCCTGGAGCGAGCGTGCATGGGGCGACTTTCGCTGCGGCAGCTGTTCAAGCTGGCGCAGCGGCGATCCTGACCGATCCGATCGGTCAGGATCTAACGGGTGACATACCCATTCCTGTCGTTGTTGTACTCAACCCGCGAGCGGTCCTGGGACAAGTGTCCGCAAAGATCTACGACGATCCGGGCGCATCGCTGACGCTGATCGGGGTGACCGGAACTAACGGCAAAACGACCATGACTCATTTACTCGCAGCTGCGTTGAGCGCAACCGGTCAAAAAGTGGGAGTCATGGGAACTACCGGGGCTCGGATTGGCGAGGAAATATTGCCCATCGCCAGAACCACTCCTGAGGCCCCCGATCTACATGCGCTGCTGGCACTGATGAAGGAGCGAGGGGTGACTGTCGTGGCCATGGAGGTCAGTAGTCATGCACTTGCGTTGGGACGAGTGGACGGATTGCAGTTCGACAGCGCAACGTTCATGAATCTCACACAAGACCATTTGGACTTCCACGGATCGATGGCCGAGTATTTTGACGCTAAGGCGGCGCTGTTTACCGAAGCTCGTGCGGATCGGGCAGTGATTGCCACTGACGATTCTTGGGGTCGTCAGCTGCTGGCTGCCACGTCGATCCCGGTCGAGAGCTTTGCCGTAACCCACGATGCCGACTGGACGCTGGCCAATCCCGAGCATTCCACGACTGGGGCCTGGCGCGGGCAAGCCTATGGCCCCAGGGGGATAGTCGTTGAACTCACCTCTCGGCTGCCTGGTCAGTTCAATCAATCAAATGCGTTGGGTGCATTGGCCACGCTTGTGGGGCTGGGCCACGACCCGATAGCGGTAGCGGCAGGCATCGCAACCTGTACCGGCGTGCGAGGGCGAATGGAACCGGTGGGCTCAGGGCCGTTCGCCGCTTTTGTCGACTACGCCCACACTCCTGAAGCTGTCGAACGAGCCATTCGGGCAGTTCGGGAGTTTTGTTCGGGGGAAATCTTGGTGGCAATCGGGTGTGGTGGCGACCGGGACGCGAGCAAGCGTCCCGACATGGGTCGGGCTGCTGCGGCGAATGCGGATTTTGTCGTCGTGACTGACGACAACCCCAGATCTGAGAGTCCAGCCGCAATTCGTTCGGCAGTAATTGCGGGTGTTGAAGCCGCGGCTCGTGCCGAGGTCACCGAGATAGGTGACCGAGCGAGCGCGATTCGGGAATTGGTTACTCGAGCCCGACTGGGGGATGCCGTACTAGTCCTGGGTAAAGGACATGAAACTGGCCAAGAAATCGCGGGAGAGATGATTCCCTTCGATGATAGGGAAGTACTCGAACGCGAAATAGCCGCCATGGAGGCAGCCGAATGAAGCCCTTAACCCTCGCCGAAGCGGCTGAAGCAGTCAGCGGTCGGCTTGTCGGTGGGGATACCGACACGCTAATCATCGGGGCCACCGCTGATTCCAGAGAAGTCACGGCTGGAGACCTATTCGTCGCTATTAACGGCGATCGCGTGGATGGTCATGACTACGCAGCCGAGGCTTACGCCGCGGGTGCCAGCGTTGTCTTAGCACAACGGGAGGTTGATGGACCAGCCATTGTGGTTGCCGACCCCATCATCGCGTTGGGTGATTTGGCGAAGTATCTTCTGTCGCTACTGCCGAATCTTGATGTGGTCGCGGTAACTGGATCTTCGGGCAAGACCACGACGAAAGATCTCCTAGCTGCAGTCGCAGCCAGCAGGGGTCCAGTGGTAGCTCCGATCGGCAGTTTCAACACTGAAGTTGGGTTACCCCTCACAGTTTTGCGCTGTGACGAAAGCACTCAAACTTTGGTACTGGAGATGGGCGCCCGAGGGCAGGGGCACATCCAGTACCTATGCGATATTGCTCAACCAAAGGTAGGAGTAGTGCTGAATGTTGGCTCCGCCCACGTGGGTGAGTTTGGATCGCGTGACGCCATAGCCACGGCAAAAGCGGAGCTGCCGGGGGGTTTGTCTTCCGACGGTGTAGCCGTACTCAACGCGGATGATCCGAGAGTTGCCACCATGACATCGCCCGCCAGGCAGCTCACCTTCGGCGCGTCTCCGGCAGCGGACGTTCGTATCCAACGGCTGCGGTTGGATGACCAGATTCGACCGCGATTCGAGCTGACGTATCGTCACGAGCGCGCGGATGTGCAGCTACGTAGCGCGGGTGAGCACCAAGCGAGTAATGCGGCCGCCGTCGCCGCAGCTTCACTAGCGTTGGGTATGTCTTTTGCTGATGTTGTTGTGGGACTAGAAAGTGCCGAAATCGTCAGCCGATGGCGTATGGAAGTACGGGAAACCTCATCAGGCATCACGGTCATCAACGATGCTTACAACGCCAATCCGGAGTCTATGACAGCGGCGCTGAAGGCACTTGCTGAGTTCGGTCGAAATCGACCCACCCGGACTACTTGGGCCGTACTAGGTGAGATGAAGGAACTCGGCGATGACACCGTGGCCGAGCACGATCGATTAGGTCGACTGGCCGTCAGGCTTCATATTCATCGCCTCATTGCCGTAGGAGAGGGGGCACGAGCCCTGCATCTGGGAGCGGTTCAAGAAGGGTCTTGGGATGGCGAATCGGAATGGGTCCCGGATGCCGCCGCCGCAGCAGACGTTCTGCGTCGAGCCGCTTCAGCTGGAGATATAGTTTTAGTGAAAGCTTCCCGCGCCGTGGGGCTCGAGGCCGTTGCCGAGGCGTTGTTGACAGAAGAAAGAAGTAACTGATGCCGCTGATCATGCTGTCCGGCGGCATGGCGGTACTCGTAACTCTTTTTGGCACCCCGCTCCTGATCAAGCTTCTCAACAAGCGCGGATACAGCCAGGCGATCCGTCAGTCCACCGATGACGTGCAATATCCCGAACACTCCGCCAAAGTGGGCACACCATCGATGGGAGGCGTCGCCATCATCGTGGCGATCCTGGTGGGCTACTTCGGAACTCACTTGGTTTTCTGGTCAGTACCTTCCGCTTCAGGAATGTTGGCGCTTTGGCTGGTCCTCGGGCTAGCAGCCGTCGGGTTGGCTGATGACTATCTAAAGATCTTCAGACAACGGTCGACGGGTATTCGAGCCCGAACCAAACTGATTGGTCAGGCAGTTGTCGCCATCACCTTCGCTATCGCAGCGGTTAACTTCCCAGACGACAACGGGCTGACTCCAGCTTCGCAAGCCATTTCTTTCGTTCGAGATACGTCCCTGGTTCTTCCACTGGGGTTATTCCTGATTTGGGTATGGCTGCTGGTCACAGCTACCACCAACGGGGTCAATCTCACCGATGGTCTGGACGGGCTTGCTGTCGGTGCGGCGTTGGCCTCTTTCGCGGCATACATCGTCATTACGCTGTGGGAGTTCAATCAGTCCTGTACGACTACGGCTGGGCGGCTTTGCTACGAGGTTCGCGATCCACTTGATTTGACTGTATTTGCCTCGGCTTGTGCGGGAGCTTGTTTCGGGTTCCTGTGGTGGAACACCCACCCCGCGAAGATATTCATGGGCGATACTGGCTCACTCGCTTTGGGTGGCGGAATCGTTGGTCTAGCCGTGATGAGTCAAACCGAGATATTGCTGATTCTCATTGGCGGTCTTTTCTTCATCATTACGGTTTCGGTCATCTTGCAAGTGGGCTCCTTCAAGCTCACCGGAAAGAGAATTTTTCGCATGGCACCACTGCATCATCATTTTGAGCTGCTCGGATGGCCGGAAATTCTGATTGTTGTTCGTTTTTGGATTATTCAAGCGCTATGCATTGCTGTTGCTTTGACCATCTTCTTCTTCGGTTGGGTGGTGCCATGATCGCTTCGCTCGACCGAAGTGCTGATTGGAACGGGATTCGCGCTGGAGTGGCGGGTATTCGACTCGCGGGGGCTGCATGCGCCCGAGCCATGCTGGACCTCGGTGCTGAGGTCGTTGCGATTGAGGGTGGTGTTAGTCCTGATCATCAGCGCTGGGCCGAAGACTTGCGGGAACAGGGTGCCGAAGTTCATCTAGGTGATGGCGAATCGTTGCCGCCACATCTAGATGTCCTAGTGGTATCACCGGGTTTTCCTCCGAGCGCGCCAGTGATTAAAGC
>PAAU01000056.1 GCA_002699445.1 Micrococcales bacterium
CGAGTTTCTCTGCCAGTCCTTTTCATAGCGGTACTTACCTTGGCTGCCGGACTGCTGATGGGAGGTGCGGGAATAAGCACGGCGACTGAAGAGTCCAGGAGTGCAGATGCAATCTTCCCGTCGCCGCAGACAGCGGAGGGGCGGCAGATTGCCGTGAGCGACGACGGCAAGACGATCGCCTATTTCTGGGTCTACAGCAATGGCAGCAACCTCATCGCCCGAACCCGCTACTCGACTGACGGTGGCAAGAAATGGACCAACAAGAACTTATCGAACTCCAATAAGCAGGCAAGTCAACTGGAGGTTGCAGTCAGCGGCGATGGAAAAACTCTTGCTTATGTCTGGGTATCGAGTACCGATCCGGACGCCGATTCTGCGGCCAAGTCGGCCTACAGCACAGATTCGGGTAAGACCTGGACAATGCGTGATCTGTCTTCCGACAGCGAAGGAGGTTTGGGTCCACAAATCGCCTTAACGGAAAATGGCAAAAATATGTACTTCATGTACGACGCCGGGACCGATCTCCGTAGGGACGGCATCGGAGGATACGTCTTTGGCGCTTCAAACGTGAATCTGTGGACTTCGTCTGACGGTGGCAATACCTGGAGTGAGTCGGAGATCGCCCCAAAGGAAGATAACGCCAGATCTGGTTCGGTAAATGTCAGCAGCGACAATCGAACAATTGTTTACACCTGGTTCTCGGGAAAGGAAATGAAGTTCCCGATGAAATACACCACTGACTTCGGTGCCAACTGGACGACCACCGATCTGATCCCGGGCAATGACAGCGTCTACAGCCGTGAAGTTACTGTCAGCGCAAACGGTGAGACGATCGCCGCGGTGTACTCGGAAAAGGCCTACTCCACTGGTGGTCTCTTTAACGTGTTTACCTACTACACAACGGATGCGGGAAATCAGTGGAACCGCGACTTCGTCAAAGGGGGTAGAGAAGGTGACGGTGCCGGTAACGGTCGTGTGGCTGTCTCGAACGATGGTCAGACGTTGATAAATGTGTGGGAAGCAGAGCAAGGTAAGACCATCGGTTCGCGCTACAGCAGTGACGGCGGCGTTAGTTGGACTCTTTACAACCCAGCAGGTGGCGACAAGGCCAAATCACCGGAAGTAACCATGAGTGGTGACGGCAAGACCTGGTGGTACGCCTGGGAAAAACCAGGAAATAAGGCCAAGTATTTTTCGCGTAACACCAAAAATGGCGGCGGCAGTTGGAGTAAAGCGAAAAAGATTTCGCAGCCAACTAAAGCGGTAGAAAGCCTCGACGTGCAGGTGAGCAACAACGCCAACTACATCGGCTATGCCTGGGCGTGGAACCCAGTGACCGCCAACCGCGCTGTCCAGACTTACTACAGCACCAAAGGTGGCGGTAGTTGGAAGACTGTGAACTTGTCGGGTTCGAGCGCTGTGAAGAAACTGAAAGTCAGAAAGACCTCTGGTGTGAAAACCCAGGTGCAGTGGAAGAAGCCAGCACAGGTAGACAGCAACGGTGTCAAGAAGTACGAAGTGCGCTATAAGGCAGTATCGGCTGACGGTTGGAAGAGTTGGAAGTCAGCGAAGCCAAAGAAGTTGAAAATCGGCGATCAAAAATACGCAAAGAACGTCGGCAAACTCAAAGTAGGTAAGAAGTATGAGGTCCAGGTGCGGACCAAGAATTCCGTTAGTCCAGGCAAAGTGGCAGGTCTGAAAATCAAAGCAAAAAAATAAGAGCAGCGGCATTAGCCGTGGGTGGGGAAGCCTAAGTTAATGCCACCGTGGGCCGGGTCGGGCCAGCGAGATGTGACTACTTTCCCGCGGGTGAAGAAGTGAAAACCTTCGGTACCGTGCGCGTGAGTATCGCCGAAGAGTGACGACTTCCAGCCGCCGAAAGAGTAATAGGCCATCGGCACCGGGATGGGGACATTGACCCCAATCATGCCGACCTGAACTTCGTTAGTGAAGCGGCGGGCAGCACCGCCATCACACGTAAAGACTGCAGTGCCATTACCGAAGGGATGTGAGTTGATGAGTTCAAGACCCTCGTCGAATGAGTCAACACGAACTACCGACAGCACAGGTCCAAAGATTTCATCGGCATAGATACTCATGTCGGGTGTCACCCGATCGAAAAGTGTCGGACCGAGCCAGAAGCCCTGCTCCGCACCATCTGGCGTGACATTGCGACCATCCACAACGAGTTCAGCACCTTCCTCGACTCCGGCGCTGACGTAGCCCGCTACTTTGTCGCGATGGACCGCTGTCACTAACGGACCCATATCGCAGCCCCGACGACCGTCGCCGATACGTAAACCGGCCATACGTCCAGAGATAGCTGCAACAAGAGCATCTGCGACAGGTTCGACTGCGACGACGACTGAAATAGCCATGCATCGCTCGCCAGCCGATCCGAATCCAGCGTTCACTGCCGAGTCCGCGGTGAGATCTAAGTCGGCATCAGGAAGTACCAGCATGTGGTTCTTGGCCCCGCCCAAAGCCTGCACGCGCTTGCCGTGGCTGGTTCCGGTTTCGTAGACATATTGGGCGATCGGGGTGGATCCTACGAAGCTGATCGAAGCTATATCGGGGTGAGTCAGCAGCGCATCAACCGCGACTTTGTCACCGTGAACCACATTGAAGACGCCGTCAGGTAGGCCTGCCTCTTGCCACAACTCAGCAACCAACATGAGCGCTGAGGGGTCCTTTTCGGAAGGCTTAACGATGACGGTGTTTCCGGCGGCAATCGCGATAGGAAAAAACCACATCGGAACCATGGCCGGAAAGTTAAACGGTGAGATGATTCCGACAACTCCGAGCGGCTGCCGTAACGAATGGACATCCACACCGGTGGAGACCTGTTCTGAGAAGCCGCCCTTTAACAGATGGGCATTACCGCACGCGAACTCGACAACCTCTAGTCCGCGAGTCACTTCTCCCAAGGCGTCGGACAACACTTTGCCGTGTTCGGCGGTGATGAGGGCGGCGATATCTTCCTTTCTTTGATTCACGAGTTCGCGAAAGTTGAACAGCACCTGCATCCGTTTAGTGAGAGTTGAACTTCCCCACACCTCATCGAAGGCACGCTTCGCTATGGCTACTGCATCCGCCATGTCTGCTCCGGACGCGAAGTCGACCTTCTTGGTGACTTCGCCGGTAGCCGGATCATAAACGTCTCCTTGCTGAGTGGCCGTACCGTTCCATTCAGCGCCATCGATCCAATGGGTAACAGTACTCATGAGGTTCTCCTCCATCGGTAGTCACGACTCCGCGTGATTACTTCTCTTGCGACTGGCTCAGCAGTCAGATCAACTATCAAAGCCCAAGCCCAACTTGTCGAGCATTCGTAACCAGCCATCCCGACGCCCTTGGTTGTGGTCTGCTTTATCGAGTGAGCGTCGGGTCAGATCGATGACCCATTGCCGAACTGGTTCGGGTGGGAACGGCAATGGTTTGCCTCTAACGAGGCGGGTCTGGGTGCGTTCCGTGTCTTGACCGGTGAGGATGTCGATCAAGACGTCGGCGCCAAACCGGGAAGCGCCCACCCCAAGCCCGGTATATCCGACGACGTAAGCCACTCGGCCCTGATGGGCGCGACCCCAAAAAGCCGTGAATCGAGAGCAGGTATCAATCGCTCCCGCCCAGGTGTAGTCCACCGGGATATCAATGAGTTGAGGAAATGTATCGTGCATGTGCTGCACCAGGCGGGCGGTGAGAAAGTCATCCTTTTCCAACGGAGATCCCGGTCGTTGCCCTCGGGCATACACTGCGTCGTAGCCACCCCAGAGCAGTCGGTTGTCTTCGGTCAAGCGGTAGTAGTGGAACTGGTTACCGGAGTCGCCGACCCCTTCACGCCCCTGCCAACCGATCTCGGCCAACAGGTCGGTGGGAATCGGGGCGGTGGCGAAGACATGATCGAAAACGGGCACAACAAATGCTGATACTCGTTTCAGTAGCGGTTGATGGGCGGCAGTCGTAATCGCCACTCGATCGGCATCGATCCGCCCCGCAAGAGTGCTCACCTGAATCGAGGCGTTGCGGCGTTTCAACGACGTCACCGCGCTGTGTTCGTAGATGCGCACACCGAGTGACTCCGCGGCTCGCGCCAATCCCCAACACAATCGAGCGGGATCGACGATCCCGACGTAGGGATCGAACACGGATGCCAGGTAGCTGGATGAACCGACTCGCTCTTGAGTCTGTTGGCGGTCGAGAAATGTGACGTCGACGCCATGGTCTTGGATGAGTTCTGCGTGTTCGATGAGTTCTGCCACTTGATACGGCTCGATCGCGGTATCAAGTTCGCCGGCACGACGGTAACCGCAGTCAATGCCATAGTCGGCGATAGTTTTCTCTATTCCCTCAAGATTGGCGACACCCATCCGATGAAGTTCGCGAAACTCCTCTGGCCATCGAGTGATGCCGTTTGAGTACCCGTGAGTGATAGACGACGCGACGAATCCGCCGTTGCGCCCTGATGCCGCATTGGCGATCCGATCGCCCTCAACGAGAGCGACATCCCATTGGGGAAAACGTTCCTTGGCTCGCAATGCAGTCCACAAGCCAGACAAGCCAGCACCAATCACAACAAGTCCAGCGGATTGCTGTCCAGTGACACTGGCCCGCGGCTCGGGGCGCTCGGGTGAGTCCAACCACACCGGCATGTGCTGAGCATTTTCGATGGCCGCCCGAGCTTGATTACTCGGGTATTGAGCGAACGGCATGCTATCCCTCCTTGCGTCGCCGTCCGGCGAACTGTCCGATGAGGACGATCGCCAGTGCGATGAAGAACATGGCACTGGCGATGACATAAGCCTGTGCCGGAATTCCGCGCTTATCAGCAACATAAATGAATTTCGGGAATGTGGTGAATTGACCAGAGTTGAAGTTGGTGATGATGAAGTCATCAAAAGACAGCGAAAAGGCCAAAAGACCGGCGGCAGCGATACCCGGAGCGACAAGTGGGAGGGTAATTCGGCGGAAGGCTTGCCACTCAGAGGCGTAGAGGTCCATCGCGGCTTGTTCGATGTTGGCATCCAAGCTGGAGAGGCGCGCCTTCACTGTGACAACCACAAAGCTGATGCAGAACATGATGTGAGCGATGACCACCGTCCAAAAACCCAAGGGCACCAAGATGTTCAGGAAGAGAGTCAGCAGGGAAGAGCCTAGAACCACTTCGGGGGTAGCCATCGGCAAAAAGATCAGTAGGTTTGTCGTTGTGCGTCCCCGGAAGCGATGTCGCACCAGCGCAAAGGCGATCAGGGTGCCAAGCAAGGTTGCGGCCAACGTGACGACGAGCCCAACCGAAATCGAGTTGATGACCGACTGACACACATCGGGAGCCGCACAGGGATTCGCCCAGTTATTCCATGTGAAACCGACCCAGGTGAGATTCGATTTTCCTGAGTCGTTGAAAGAAAATACAAAGGTATACATCACCGGGAGCAGCAGGTAAATGAAGGCTAGTACCGCGTAAATCCGGAGCAGATTATTTCCGATCCAATTACGAAAGCGCACTGTCGTCGGTGGCTTACTAGCTACGGGAACGGGGGTGTTTGCTGGGCTCATACCAGATCTTTCGATCCGACTCGTCGGACATAGACCAGCACCATTACGAAGATGCAGGCCATGAGGACAAACGACAATACTGCCATGGTCGGATAGTCGCGAACGTTGAAGAACTCGTATTGAATCCGGTTACCAATCATGGAGTTCTTGCCCGTACCCAGCAGCTCCGCGTTGACATAATCACCGGCAGCGGGGATGAACGTGAGCAGAGTTCCGGCGACAACACCTGGCATTGACAAGGGCCAGGTGATCTTGCGGAAACCGGTGAAGGGTTTGGCATACAAATCACTGCCCGCTTCGATAAGTCGCGGATCCACCCGTTCCAAACTCGCGTAAATGGGCAGGGTCATAAAGGGAAGGAAGTTATACGTCAAACCGGTGATCACGGCTAAAGCTGATGGATAAATACCGCCAGTCTCCCCGACGAGCCCGACCACCCGAAGTGCTCCGACCACGACTCCTTCGTCAGCCAAGATTTGGCGCCACGCAATAGTTCGCAGCAGGAACGAGACAAAGAACGGAGCGATCACCATGACGAGAAGTAGGTTGCGCCAGCGCCCCGACTTAAAGGCGATCATGTAAGCCAGTGGGTAGCCGATCAGTAACGCCAGGATTGTCGCGATACCCGAATAGATGAATGAACGAAAAAGAGGAACGTAGTAGTACTCGTCCGTCAACGTATCGACGTAGTTGCCGAAGTTGAAAGTCTGTTCGAACTCGCCAACCTCACCGCCTGCCACCGGAGTCTGAAGGCTGGTACTGAATAAGAAAACCAGCGGTACCGCGAAGAAGATGGCAAGCCACAGCATTCCCGGAAGTAGCAGCAAATAGGGAGTGAACCTGCCCCGCTTTTTTGGATCAGGTGGGGGAGTGCGCTGATCCTCAATCGTGTCCCCGATGGCCTGCGCGATTGCCATGAACTATCCCGACACTCCAGCGGAAACGTCGGCACTAGCGCGGATGTCTTGGTCAGGTGCAAGGACAAAGCCGTGGTGTGGTTGCCAGGTCAATCTCACGTGAGAACCGTGAGGAAGTAGTCCGTGAACATCGAGATTTTGAGCGAAGACGTCGATCTGTTCACCGCCCTCAGTGCGTACCTGATACTGGGTACTGACACCCAGGAAACTAGCGCTTTCGACCACACCGTCCACGTAGTTGCCATCAATGGGTGCAGCAGCTGCCTCGGAACGAGGTCCGATGGTGATTTTTTCCGGGCGGACACCCACAAGCACGTTGCTGCCACCCGACGTATTGACGCCGGACGCCACCCGTTCCTTGGGCATCCGGAACTTCCCGTCGGGATCCTCCAAAATGATCTCTTCGCCGTCTGTCTCCTGCACCGTGGCAGGGAACAAGTTGGACTGTCCCAAAAAGTTGGCTACGAAGACGGTGTGTGGCGATTCGTAGAGTTCGGTGGGAGGTCCCAGCTGTTCGATAATGCCGTTGTTCATCACGGCAACCGAATCGGCCATCGTCATAGCCTCTTCCTGGTCATGAGTCACGTGAATGAATGTCAGACCGACTTCGGTTTGAATTCGCTTCAGTTCCAACTGCATCTGCCTACGTAGTTTCAGATCCAGCGCTCCCAGTGGCTCGTCTAACAGCAACACCGCAGGCCGGTTCACGATGGCGCGTGCCAGTGCAACTCGTTGCTGCTGACCTCCGGATAACTGTGCGGGTTTACGTTGAGCGACTTCGGAGAGTTGGATAAGAGTCAGTGCGTCATTCACTTGCTTGTTGACATCCTTGACGCCACGTCTCTTCAGACCGAATGCAACGTTGTCGTAGATCGTCATATGCGGGAAAAGTGCGTAGTTCTGAAAAACGGTATTCACCGGTCGTCGATACGGTTTTTGGTGGGTGATTTCGGTATCGCCGATTCGGATGGTGCCAGCGGTGGGATCTTCTAGGCCCGCCACCATCCGCAGCGTTGTGGTTTTACCGCATCCGGACGGCCCTAATAGAGCAAAGAAGGATCCTTGTGGCACCACTAGGGACAGATCGTGCACGGCGACAAAATCACCGAACTGCTTCGTCAGTCTTTCGAGATGCAAATCACCTTCGGCTTGCGTGACATCAGCTTTTGCCATGTGATCAGCCCTGAATCACTCTGCCGGAGGCATCGCTGTAGTGCATGTCTTCCTCGGGTGTCAGCGGTGTACATACGTAGGCATTCGACAAGATCTGATCGGTTGGGAAGATCCCCCAACGCTGGGCCAGCGATTTATCGATCTTTTCCCGCTCTACTTGTGCGCCCCCTACCGGACAAAGGAAACCGCGACCAGACATCGCCTGTTCAAGCAGCTCAGTTCGAGGATTCTGATTGTTTACCATGATGACTCCTCCTTTGTCTCCAGCGGTGGTGGCCCTCTTTACGCTAGCGCTTTAGGCGTCGGGATTCTTGAAGATCGTTCTGTGCCATTCCTTGTGGGCGACTCCGGTGATGTCGGTGGAGACGTGTTTGATTTGGGTGTACTCCTCGAAGGAGTAGTTACTCATATCTTTACCAAAGCCAGATTGCTTGTAACCCCCGTGCGGCATCTCGGAAACGATGGGGATGTGGTCATTAATCCACACGCAACCTGCTTGCAGCTCTCGGCTCGCTCGATGTGCCCGCACCACGTCTGTGGTCCACGCGGAAGCGGCCAAGCCGTACCGAGTGTCATTGGCCAATGCGAGACCTTCATCATCGGTGTCGAACGGTAACGCGGCCAGCACCGGACCGAATACTTCCTCCTGCACGATCTCCGCCGCTTGATCGGCTCCAGTGATGAGGGTGGGTTCGTAGTAGCAGCCATTAGCTAGTGGTCCGCCCGGTATGTTCCCACCGGTAACTGCCGTTGCGCCGGCAGCTATAGCCCGTTCCACCATCCCAGCCACCTTGGCCTGCTGATCCGGGGAAATCAGGGGTCCTAAGTCGGTATCGAGAGAAGCGGTGTCACCCAGGACCACCGATGCCATCAGGGAGGCAGTGCGCTCCACGAATTCTGGATAGCGTGAGCGGTGGACATAGGCGCGGGTCGCTGCGGTGCAGTCTTGTCCGGTGTTAATCAAACTACCGGCGACCGCACCCTGAGCTGCCGCCTCGATATCTGCATCGTCGAAAACAAGAAAAGGTGCTTTCCCGCCAAGTTCCAGATGCAGACGTTTGAGCCCAGCAGTAGCAAGTTCGGCTACTCGATGACCAACTCTCGTCGAACCGGTAAAAGACACCATTGCAATATTGGGGTGACTCATTAAGGCTTCCCCCGCGACTGGTCCCGTTCCAGTCACTACGTTGAAGACGCCGTCAGGCATTCCCGCGGCCGTAGCATCTTCAGCCAGCATCAAGGTCGTGAGCGGCGTCATCTCGCTGGGCTTGAGCACGATCGTATTTCCCGCAGCAATTGCGGGGAGCATCTTCCACATGGCCATCTGTAGCGGGTAGTTCCACGGAGCTATGGAACCAACCACACCGATGGGTTCGCGTCGGATTGTTGACGTGTGCTCCCCGTCCCACTCGGCAGCTGCGCTACCGGAAAGTTGTCGAGAGATTCCGGCAAAAAAAGCTGCGTTGTCGATGGATCCAGGAACATCAAATTCCGAAGCTAATCGGATGGGTTTACCGGATTGTTCTGATTCGACCCGCGCGTATTCGGCTTCACGAGCTTGCATCTTTTCGGCGAGGGCAAACAATGCTTCGGCCCGTATCGATGGGGGGACTCGTGACCACTCGGCGAACGCTGCGGAAGCGGCGCCTACGGCATTGTCGACGTCGGCCGGACCGGCCAGATCAACGTCGTCTACCACCGCACTGTTCGCCGGATTTACGACGGCTAAGGTGTCGCCGGACTGCGAAGTTCGAGCGGTGCCATTTATCCATTGGCCGGCAGTCATACTGATGCTTCTCCATCGTCGATAGCTGACATCACGTGCTTGATGCGGGTGTAATCCTCAAATCCGTACATCGACAGATCTTTGCCGTAACCAGATTGCTTATAGCCACCATGGGGCATTTCCGCTACCAGCGGGATATGAGTATTGATCCACACCGTTCCGAAATCCAAGGCTTTGGACATTCTCATAGCTCTGGCATGGTCACTAGTCCACACGCTGGAAGCTAGACCGTAAACGACGTCATTAGCCTTCGCGATTGCCTCCGTTTCGTGGGCAAACCGTTGCACGGTCATGACGGGGCCAAAAATCTCTTGCTGAATCATTTCGTCGTCTTGTTCCAGGTCCACGACAACCGTCGGATTGAGGTAGAACCCGCTCTCACCAGGTCGAGATCCACCGGCAGCCACCGAAGCGTGTGCGGGAGTTCGGTCCAAGAAGCCCATGACTTTTCCGAACTGATCGCGGTTGTTCAGGGGCGGCACGAGAGCGTTCTCGTCGCGTGCACCGTTTTCGAAGGTTGTCGTCGTGGAACGAGCCTGTTCTGCCAGTGCAGCCACGAACTCATCGTGGATTCCGGCTTGAGCCAAAATTCTGGTAGCTGCAGTGCAATCCTGACCGGCGTTGAAGTATCCGGCGACGGCTAACCATTCGGCTGCCTTGCTGGCATCGGCATCGTCAAAAACCACAACCGGAGCCTTGCCGCCGAGTTCGAGGTGAACTCGCTTAACGGCATGGGAAGCCTCTTCAGCAACTTGCATCCCCGCGCGCACTGAGCCGGTGATGGCTACCATATCGACGCCGCCATGACGCATCAGTAGACGACCGGTATCTCGATCGCCGGTGATTACATTGAACACACCAGGCGGCAAGATGCCCGCTTCACTGATCATTTCGGCCAGACGTACGGTAGACACTGGGGTGGTGTCTGATGGCTTCAGAACGACAGTGTTACCTGCCGCAATAGCCGGAGCAAACTTCCACACGGCCATCATGAGTGGATAGTTCCACGGAGTTACTTGACCGATGACACCGATGGGTTCACGACGAATCATCGACGTGAACCCGGACATGTACTCTCCAGCAGCACGCCCCTCCAGCACTCGAGCCGCACCTGCGAAGAATCGGATCTGGTCAATCATCGGCGGAATTTCTTCAGTCATAGTGACGGGGATGGGCTTGCCGGTGTTCTGCGACTCCAGTTCTACTAAAGCGTCAGCGTTTTGTTCCACAAGGTCGGCAATTCTTAGCAGTGCCAACTGCCGCTCCCCAGGCGTGGTGTCGCGCCATGCCAGAAAAGCAACACGAGCCGCTGAGACCGCGCGATCTACATCGGTGACAGTAGAAATGGGAGCTTCGGCGAAGATCTGTTCTGAACTGGGATCAACTAACTCCAACGTATTACCGTGTGCCGGAATTGCCTCCCCATTGATGACGTTATTGACCTGCATGAATCCTCCCAGCTGGGGCTCGGCTTGGCCGATTCACGTACCGGTCTGAAAGGTAATCAAGCCAGCCGGACCATCTGATTTAAAACTACGGTATTCGTGCGCACAAGGCTAATGTTCTTCGGAAATCGTTGCAATGAACGGGGGGCTTACGTCAGAATCGAGAGGTGAACGAACCAACCAAGATTCCCCTGGACGAAGTCAATCGAACTATCGTCCGACTGCTACAAGAAGATGGTCGTCGTTCGTACGCCGACATCGCGAAGCAGGTCAATCGATCAGAAGCTTCGGTACGGCAGCGGGTCGGTAAATTGGTCAGCAGCGGCGTGATCCAGATCGTGGCCATTACCGATCAACTTCAAATGGGCTATAGCCGAGCCGCAATGATTACCATCACGGTCTCGGGGGATATCGCCACAGTGGCGGACAAGATTGCTGCGATCAAGGAGGTCGACTACGTAGTCGCGACCGCGGGTGGAATAGATCTGTTTGCAGAGGTAGTGGCTGTGGATGACGCTGCGCTCTATCAGTTGGTTGGTGAGATTCGCTCCATCCCAGGGGTGCGAGACACTGACAGTTTCGTATATCTGAAGATTCATAAACAGACATACCAATGGGGAGCCCGATGACCAGTACACCTCAATACGTCACCGAGGGTGGTCCCGACTCACTGTCAGATGCTGCTCGCCGCCATCTGTGGATGCACTTTACGCGTCACTCGGTGTACGAAGAGGGTGGTCAGGTTCCGATCATTGTTCGCGGGGAGGGAGCATATGTTTGGGATGATCAGGGTCGTAAGTATCTAGATGGTTTGGCGGGACTATTCACCGTCCAACTGGGTCACGGCCGCGAAGAGTTGGCAGATGCAGCGGCAACCCAGGCGAAAGAGTTAGCATTTTTTCCGATTTGGTCGTACGCGCATCCACGAGCCATTGAACTTGCTGAACGCCTAGCCAGTATGGCGCCCGGTGACCTCAACCGAGTCTTCTTCACCTCCGGCGGCGGCGAAGCGGTGGAAACAGCCTGGAAGTTGGTCAAGCAGTATTACCGGCTCACGGGACAGCCTGGCAAATACAAAGTCATTAGTCGTGCAGTGGCTTATCACGGTACGACACAAGGAGCGCTCTCTATCACCGGAATCCCAGCCGCCAAAGAAGCCTTTGAACCTCTGGTGCCCGGTGCACGCAAAGTGCCCAACACCAACTTCTATCGCGCCGCCGAGCATGAGGATGATATCGAGGCATTCGGTCGTTACGCCGCTGACCGGATTGAGGAGGCAATCGAAATTGAGGGACCCGAGACGGTCGCCGCTGTCTTTCTAGAACCTGTGCAGAATTCGGGCGGTTGTTTCCCGCCACCGCCTGGGTACCTGGCCCGCGTGCGTGAGATATGCGATCGACACGATGTGATGTTTGTTGCCGACGAGACCATCACCGCCTACGGTCGCATTGGTGATTTCTTCGCAATGAATCGATATGGCGTCACGCCCGACATCATCACTTCGGCGAAAGGGCTGACTTCAGGCTATTCACCGCTCGGCGCCATGATTGCGTCCGATCGGCTTTTTGAGCCTTTCAAACACGGCAGCACATCGTTTCTGCACGGTTACACCTTCGGCGGCCACCCCGTATCCGCAGCGGTAGCCATGGCAAACCTGGATCTCTTCGAAAAGGAGGGGATCCTGCAGCACGTTCAGGACAACGAAGGGAAGTTCCATTCGACCCTCAGCAAACTCAACGATTTGCCTATCGTGGGCGATGTCCGAGGTGCTGGCTACTTCTATGGCATCGAATTGGTCAAGGACAAAGAAACGCGCGAAACCTTCAACGAGGACGAGGCTGAACGACTACTCCGGGGCTTTATGTCTAAGGCACTCTTCGATGCAGGGATTTACTGTCGGGCAGACGATCGAGGTGACCCGGTCATCCAGCTTGCGCCGCCGCTGATTATTGGTCAATCAGAGTTCGACGAGATTGAGGAAATCCTTCGTGGCGTCCTCACCGAGGCGTGGTCCATTCTGTAGTTGATTCGTGCCTGATGCGCGGTTTACGTGCGCGGGGACATGCGACCTGAGAAGTCCCAGGTGCTCACCGATAGATCTTCCAGAATGACTGCTACCTCATCATCTGCCCGCTTCAGCAGCCAATCGCGTAGTCCTTGATTTTCATCCTTGAGATATCGATCTAGTAATTCCGTCAGAGTTTGCTCGCCTGCAGCTGGTGCAATTCTCGCTGTGCCAAAGCCTCTGACGCCACGGTATGGCGGTTGGTCTCCGGCCACTTCGAACCCACAATGAGACTGCCGCCGCAGCCGAGCCACTAGTACCGAGTTTCGCTGTGTGGCACACCACAGCTGTCCCGTGGCGTAACGAAACCACATCGATTGGACCATCGGCCACTCCCCAGCGGTGGCGATCCGAATCGGAATCACGGTGCCAAGCAAGAATCCCTCGATCTGCTCTATATCCCATGGCCCAGAGAGGATATTTAGGGGAGCTTCGCTCTCTGACCGATCGGACACAATGCCATAGTTGCAAGAGTCACTAGAGAATGCGCGATGAATTGATGTGGCTTCGGGCTGGGATTAGTTGAGATATTGCTGCCACTTCATGGCAGGCTGACCCCGTGGAATCAGGCGCGATCTAGTGAACGCCGATGAGGCCAGTGGTCCGAAACCGATCTACCTCGATGTTGAGGAGGGACGGCTTCGCATTGGCGGTGACGTTGGTGACTACCTCGAACTGCTACGGCTGTTCGAGGCCGAAGTCGTGGCCGCACGCGAAGAGTTATCAGATAGCCGACTCCATAGCGATGGACAGGCGGCCGTCTTGCACCGAGTCAAAGGTGCTGCCGCAAATCTGGGAGCTAGCGCTCTCGCCGAGGCCTGCCTCGGCGGTGAGCAGGTGATCGTTGCTGGCGGGGAACTCGACGTCGGGCAGCTCAATGAAACGATTCAGAAGACGTTATCGGCAATTCATGTCGCCGCCGGCCAATATCGCGGTGGGGAAGTCGAGAAGCGACGAGAGCAACGAGACGCAGCTCATCAGCACTCGCCGGAAGATGGTCGTCGAACGGTGCTGATCGTAGAAGACGTACCGTCAAACGCAATGACAGTGGCAACTGCTTTGGAGGAGTTGTACAACACTCAACTGGCAATGGACGGTGCCACTGCGCTTGAGTTGGCTCAGTCAAATGATCCGCCCGACCTGATCTTGGTCGATATTGGAATGCCTGATATTGACGGTTTCGAAGTATGTCGCCGGCTCAAGGGAAATGAGCGAACTCGAAATATCCCAATTATCTTTGTCACCGGCCGCAGCGGCGAAGCTGAGGAGGAACACGGACTGAGGCTAGGTGCCATCGACTTCATTCACAAACCCATCAGTCCAGCTCTATTGCGTGCTCGGGTGCGGAACCACCTGCAAATGAAGCAGCAAGCAGATTGGCTGCGCTTCGCCTCGCGAACTGATCCACTAACCGGTTTAGCGAATCGGCGGTTCGCCGTCGAACAGTTGGAACGTGAATGGCGTCGTTCGCTGCGGTCCGACCAACCGCTCGCGGTGGTCATGATCGACATTGATCACTTCAAGAGATTTAATGACACTGCTGGTCATTTAGCGGGGGATGACTGCCTGATCGCGATGGCACATTCGATCGCTGGGACCGCTAGAGAGAAAATCGATGTTGTTTCTCGCTGGGGTGGGGAAGAATTTCTGCTGATGTTGCCTGATGCTGATCCCAAAGGAGCAGGGATTGTGGCGCAACGAATGGTAGACACCGTTCGGCAGTTAGGCTGGCGGCACCCTGCCCCTGATCTAGATTTCGTTACGGTAAGTGCGGGCAGCGCAGCCACAATCGCCTCCGAAGATCGTTCGTGGGAGTCATTGATCTCAAAGGCCGACGCAGCGCTCTATCAGGCAAAGAAGGCCGGTAGGGGCAGAGCTGAGATGGATCGGGACTGGCCGGGGTAGGGCTCAGGTGGTGATCCACCCGCGGCACGTATGCTAAATGTTGTTGTCGTTTGAAAGTTGGGGTCTCATGCAACGACGCGCGTTCGCGCTCCTAGCAGCAATTGGTATCGCAGTTACTGGATGTGCGACCGGCACGGACGGGGAATCGACGAGCGCAGATGAGAGTACTGATGCAGCACAAGTCCCGTCGGCGTCGGCGACACCGGAACCACCAGCAGAGCTCCCTCGTGGTGGTCGAGAAGTATTTCCGGACTATCGACTAGTCGGTTATTCCGGCATCAACGGTGATCCCAATAAGGATCTGGGCCGACTTACTGGTGATCTCGATGAGGTGTGTGACGAGATCACTGAGGTGGGTCAGGCCTACAAGAAAGGTCGGAAGATCCTGCCTGTCTTCGAGATGATCACGGTCCTGGTCACGGCTTCGCCGCAAGAAGACGGCAAGTACCGAATCCGACGACCCAACTCCGAGGTCAAGAAGTATCTTCGTGCAGCACGTCGCTGTAAGGGGATCCTTTTGATGAATATTCAGCCTGGACAGTCTGAGTTTTTGCCGGAGCTTAAGCATTACGAACAGTTTCTTCGTGAGCCCGACGTGGGTGTAGCACTCGACCCAGAATGGGCGATGGATCCGGGACAGACCCCGGGTGTTCAGTTGGGGCGAACGACCGGGCCCGAGCTCAACAAGTCCGCTGAGTATCTAGCC
The DNA here is from genome assembly GCA_002699445.1 of Micrococcales bacterium. Taxonomy (GTDB): domain Bacteria; phylum Actinomycetota; class Actinomycetes; order S36-B12. Next base: position 15,551 of record PAAU01000056.1, read on the forward strand.
GAAATCGTTGAAGAGGAGAACCTACCCGAGAAGGTTATGGTCTTTCATCAGTTCAACTACGACACTATTGAAAAGTTGAAGGGGCTAAAAGAGCACGAGGGTGTCGCCCTGGTTCGCTCGATTGATGGTTTGGGTGGACCTGGAAGTAAGACTGAGGTCTACAACATCCTCACGGAAGGACAGCCCAAGTACATTCATCCGGGATTCAAACTGTTCTACAAGGAAGACACGAGCCCGCCGTATGGCAGTCGGTTAATGACGCCACAAGAGGTAATGGCATTGAAGCCGCGCCCGGAGTACATTCTCTACGAATGACCGGTGCCCCGTGTGGAGCGTCACATGACCGTGGTTATCGGCCCTGGACTCATTTTTTGTTCATTTCCTCGATTGATCTATTGCCCTGAAAAGTGCCCGGATTTTGGGACAAATAGGCATCGGTGGATTACCTTTTCACTATGGTTACCAAGCTAGTCGCGGCCCTGACGGGTCTTGTCGCGGTGGCGATCGCATTGAGTGGATGCTCCCAAGATAGTGATGCTGCAGGATCTTCGAGTGAACCTAGTTCGAGCGCCTCTGCCGAATCGGTGTCTCTGCTCTTTGGGCAAACCGCGCTATCTGCATCGCTGGTAGATCACCCCGATAGCAGTAGAGACGAACAAGTTTGGACGTTGACGCTGCGAGGAGTCGATACAATCACGGGTGTATTTAGTGATCGTCCGGCGCGAGAAGCCTCTCGAATTAAGACTGCAGAGTTTGTTGCCGATTGGGATGACTTGTTTGGGGATGATCCGCCTAACGCGATGATCTCTACCGACGTGTCTGAAGGTCGGGCAGGAGTGGTGGCGGTCGTTCTCAGTGAACCCGCTTATGACTCAGGCACTGAGACGCTGATCTATCGGGCCAAACCAATTCAGCCCACCGGCAATGAGGCTGAAGACTATTCGCTTTCCTCAACAAATGAGGACCTGCCACAAGAGTTCGGAAAAACAGAGATATTTATTGATTCTGCCCTCGAAAATGCTACCCAACTAGGACGCTCGTAGTGGCAGATGACAACGGTGAGAGCGTTGCTGCAACTGATTCGTCCGACGGAAAGGCGCTAGCCCGCCAGGGGAATGACACGGACGAAGCAGAATCTCCGCAGCCCCATCAATGGGGATTCTTAAATAGCGGCATCATATTTGCGGCGATTCCGTCGGTTCTCTTTTTGGGAACCATGTTCTATGAGTTGGGATTAGCGCTACAGCTGGGGATCCCGCCGCAGTACATTGCGTTCTCCGGCCAAAACATGGCAATTATCTTCGGCGGTTTTGTCTTCGGTTTCTTTTGGTATCTTGTCGGTTTCCTGATGTTTGTCTTTGTCGGCAGGTTGATTTTGAATAGGGCGCCATCGCCGGGGCTGCAGGTAGTGGTGTTCCTGATGATTCTTCTTGCATACACCGCGCAAACGATCTTGATAGATCCCTGGACCGGTCCGGAGGAGCCCCAAATTGTCTTAGGTGTGTTTGGTCTCGCCCTGTTCTTCGCCTTTTCCGCAGAAGTCTCGGCGTGGCTCAGTGCTCGTCACCTTACCGGGGCTAGGGGGAAATCACTTGCCCACGAATATCGCCTCGAGAGGCATCGGCCTCGCCCGTCATACATTTTCTCGCGATCAACCGGGATTGGCTTGGCCATGATTGCGCTGCTATTCGCCCAAGGGGTTAGTGACGGCAAAAATGACAGAGGTTACGCGAAAATCCTCAATGGTCCCGATGGTTTTGTGGGCAAAGACGAGGTTCTCATCCAGTTACATGTCTATGGCAGCCAGATCGTTGCGGCCCCGTTGAATCCGGAGACGTTGCAAATCGGAGAGAAGGTAGTGGTGTTTAGCATCGATGGCGATGGTACTGGGCTGCAGACTCTCCCCACCGAATGGAAGAGTCCTCTCGTCCCTCCCCAGTAAATCGTGTGCTGGATAAACACCTGTGGCTTACTACAAGTCTCGCGCTATCGAACCCGTAGCGATCATCGCTTCCATCTCTCGTGATCCTGTTGCGTTCCGAATCGGCAAAGCGGCAGTGGGCAACGCTATTCTCGGAAACCATTCCGATAAGAGGAGGAGTCTGGGATGAGCCGGGATGATTTGGGGCGGGTTATAGTCGCTACGGCGGCTGAAATTGATAACGTCGATTGGGAGAGTGAGCACCCAGGGGTTGAGCACAAGGTGTTGTGGCGTTCTGGTGACACCACTCTCGGTCTGATGCGGATAGCAGCCGGTGCGGAGAATCCTGAGCACACGCATCACGCAGCCCATCACCATATCTTGATGTTGTCGGGTGAATGCACCTTGCTGGGAAAGCGGCTAGGGCCCGGCTCCTATGTGTATATCCCACCTTCGGTGCCACATTCGGTGACTGAGACTTCCAGCGAAGGCTGCACCTTCTTCTACACCTACCGACCTTTAGAACAAGAGGTCGATCCGTTTCCGCTCAGCAGTGACCATGGGCGACCCATCTGAACCTCAGGACGAATCTGAACCTCAGGACGAAGCCGTGCGGTGTCTATCCCGAATCTGTGAGGACCTGCGACGCACAATGTGGGTATGTCACTGATTGATTCTTTGCCAGGACCCCTCGCGGAACGTCTTTCGGCGGCCGAGCTCCCCCGTCCGATATACGCGGTACTTGGCGTTGCTGTGCTTGCGCGCTCTGAACTCCGGTCCCCAACGGACATCCAACGGGTGCCTACTGATCTGGTCACAGGAGTGCGAGGTGGGGTCGCTGCAGCCGTGGGGACCGCTAACTCCCTTGTAGGGAAGCTGACGTCTGCGGCAGGAGACATGCGTGGTGATGCCAAGACATCATATGACGGCTTAGTAGAGGAGGGGCACGATGCGGCGGTTGCTTATGCAACAGAACGAGCGGTCCGCTCCAAAGTAGGCAAAGTGGAGGATAAAGTTGCGCCACGCGCGGGTCGTGCAGCCGCCAGATACGTCGATTTGCGGCGTAAATGGCAAGAAAAGCCGACGGTACAGCGAGCTAAATCAGCCGCCGAACGCGGTCGAGTGGCAGCGCGACGTGGTGCGACCCGATTCTCCGAAATGAATGCACCAGTCATGGATGAGACTGCAGGACAGCCGCCCAATTCGGATCAAGCCGGCAGCTGACCGCGCAGAACACTTACCTTGGAGTGAGTGGGATCTCCGTTGAGCGGTTCATCCGAAATGTCGACGACGGAGTATTTACCCAGATCGACGCCGGCGGGAATCGGAAGGAAGCTGTTTTGGTCACCCGCATTGATGGAACCTATAGACAACATGTCCGTAGTGTCTGGATCGATCAACCACACTTCGTAGTAACCCTCAGTAGCCTCGAGGCCGGCAGTCGATATTCCAAGTTGGAGCCCGGACTCGTTGCTCTCTATTGCAGCGTTACCAGATCCTGCCGTTGCCTTACCCGAGTCACCTAGCGGTTGCAGGGAAGCCGATGCAACGACGGAGGCGGAAGGTACAGGCTGAGCGATGGGTGCCGCTTGGTCCGAGTCAAGAATCCCAACGACCGCAGCCCCACCCACTACTGCACCTACCATCGCTGCCGCCGCCATGGGTAACCAAGAGCGCCGGCTTCGTGGAGCCGAATCATCGGCCTGAATAGGGTCCGGGCTTCCTCCGGGCGGCGGAACTGATCGCAAGTTCGGCCTTGCTGTTGCGGCATCGATACTTTCCCACATTCCGGTGGGGGGCATGGTCAATGTAGTTGCACCTGCGGTGCGCATAGTGCTTGTGATCAGTCGGAACGATTCCAACTCCGCCGTGCATTCCGCACAGTGATTTATATGTTGGGAGCTGAGCTCATCCAGCGATGAGGGCTCCAAGGCCGCGAGAGCCAACGTCTCTTCGTCACAGTGCTGCATGAGTCACCTCCAGTCGTATTCGCATCTTTGATAGCGAGCGTTTGATATGGCTTTTGACCGTACCCAGTGGCAGTTCTAGTCGTTCGGAAATCTGCTGGTGAGTCAGGTCCTCGTAGAAAGCGAGTCGCATGATGTGACCCGCCGGATCTCCGAGTTGGTCAAGTTCGTCGGCCAAAATAACTTGGTCTACGACCTGATCCGGGTTTGGTTCGAATCGAACCGGTGAGGCAGTAGATGGTTCGTGGACTTCCGCCACGGCCATTTCCCGCTGACGCGAGGTGCGTCGGTAGGTATCGGCTATGCGTCGGCGGGCAATACCCACCAACCAAGCGGGAACGGGCCCCGCCTCCGGATTAAAGTTTGCCCGGCTGTTCCAAGCCGAGATGAAAGTGTTCTGGGTGACATCGGCTGCCTCTTCCGCGTTACCCAGCGAGCGAAGCGCCACGGTATGGATTAGCGCCCCCCAGCGCTCGTAAGACTCTGCGAGTGCAGCTTTGTCACCGGAGGCTAGGCGGGTGCCTAGTTCCTGTATTTCAAAGTCAACCACTCTAAGAGTGTCCCACGTGCCGGGGGGCGCCGCTCCATGCAGCGTCGCAACGCTCACATTAATACCTATCCGTTATGGCTGGATGGGTAGTAATACGTTGTTGATTGCGTGTGCAATCTGCTTGTTGCCCTTGTTGATGTCAGGGATGACAACCTTCGGGTTTTTCAGCTCTGGGGCGCGATCCTTCAGGAAGATCTGACCCTTCTTTTTCTTCACCTTCACCTTGACGGTTAGGCCGTCTGCAGCAGTCGCCAACTTCGCTTGGTTGGACTTCAGAGCTTTTTTTGCCAGTGATGTAGGCACCTGGCACTACGTGATACAGCAGAACTGTCTCGACAGTCTCCAGTCCAAGTCCTGCCACTACAGCGAGGGCTTTGTCGTCGCTCTTGACCTTTTTGCCCGACAGGGTCGTGGCGAGGTTCTTGAACGCTTTGTCAGTTGGTGCGAAAGCCGTCAGCTTGACAGATCCGTCGGTAAGCACGCTTACTGCCGAATCGGGGTTATCCGCGAGCACCGCTCCAACCGCGCCAGTAAGCACGTCAAAATCACTGTTGTCAGCGATTACCTCTGAGAGAGGGGTCGTGCCCTTTTTCGCATTGGCGGGGGTTACGCCGGCGCCCAGACCAGCGGCAAGGGCCACTGCGGAAGTACCAGCAAGAACTTTCTTGTAATTCATCGGTTTTCCTTTCCTCTCACCCGCTTCCCGGGTGTACGCCTATTGATTCGCAGCGAGAGGAGGATTTGGATGCACAAGTTATGCAAAATCTTTGGAGAGTCCAGAATTCGCGGAATTCGCCGGTGCCAGGCACTGTCGGATGACCGCAGTTGCTGCGGTTTCTGGTTCTGCCGCGATCGGCTGTGAGTCAGTCCACTGATTCAAGTTGTTCGGAACCGACTCGGTCTCGAGGGGGAAGCTGTGCGATTGTGCCGGCTGCCCTCGCCGATGCGTGGGTGTCGAGGGTTCGCTGCCTGCGTCGGAGATGCAGTTGGTTTGTTGGGTAGAGCGCCCATCGGGGAGCGGTAAAGAGCCAGTTGAGGCTGGTTGTTGCCGTGAAGCGGTAGACCAGCAAGGCTAGCCCCACAATCGAGGCTGTCAGTAAGACCGGTAAGAGGGTCTGAATCCAGGTGAACTGCATGAAATCAGGCTGCCACCGTAGGAAGGTCCATTGAACCAGGAACAGTAGCGGGAACTGCATGACATAAATAGGTAACGTTCGCTGACCTACGTAACTGCCGAGATCTCTGATATCAGCATTTCGCGTCACCAAGCTGGCGGTCAGTACCCCCCAAATAATCCATGCCAGCGAGAGCGGGAAAAAGGTGAGCCTCAGTAACTCGGGGTTCTCAAACCGATAAATCCCAGCAGCCACAAGCCCGATGCCCAAAAGAACAACGGTTGGCCAATTCGCAAAAGCGGAAAGTCGACCGACCAGGTCTCGATAGCGAGCGCCTATTAAGAAGAAGACGAGGTTCATGGCGATCATCGGAGCAAGACTTCCCGGGTGAATGGGATCCAACAGATCAAAGAGCACTGAATCCGTGATGGGCCGGGCGATATTGATCAGAGCGGCTACCGCAATGAGAACCACCGCCGGGACCTTGCGCGTGAGCCGCGCCACCACGAAGAAAAGTAAGAGCGCGAACAGATACCAGTAGCCGCTGCTGGCGAACAGGAGAATGCTGGGCAGCGAGGTGAGAGCCTCCCAGGGCGTTTGATTAAGGAAGGCCGTCGTCAGTGCCAGCAGGATGATGGTCCACAGCACGTACAGATATGCCATTCCCCAGGTGCGTTGTCGACTCTGTCCCCAGCTGCGCTGGAGCGCTCCGGCGGCCAACATGCCCGATATCAAGAAGAAAATCGGCATTCGCAGTGGCTCCAACAACGTTCCGACATCGTTCCAGAGCGTTACTGCGCCGCTGTCCCAAAGGCGGATGCCGTCTGAGCCGGTGGCCTGCAGCAGCAGAGCTGAGTGCATTAAGACCACTAGGACTACGCTGGTGCCTTTAATTAGGTCAACCCACGGCATACGTGTAGCCGGGGAGTGGTTCATTTCTAACTCATACCCCCGCGGAAAGATCGCCAAACGTCAGCGTCTCACGGCATTTACGGAATCAGAAGGAAGATAAGTGACGGATTGGCGTCAATCTACACATCTCGTCGTCGCAGCAGGACAGCGCCGAGCACTAGAGCAATGGCGGCGTAGCCAAACATGAGCAGTAACGAGATCCAGGCATCAAAACCAGGTACCACCGGAATGGTCTGGACGATACGCAGACCAGCAATAACGGGCAGGAAGGGGTTGATCTCTGCCTGCCATTCTTCTGGGAGGAAGTTGACTAATAGTGGCAATACCAGTAGCAGGCCGAAAAGAGTAGAGATGGCACCGGCGGTATGTCGTAGGATCGCCGCCAGACCTAATCCAAGTAAGGCCACCGCCACGAGGAACAAGGCCGCGCCAACAATGGCTCTCATAGTGTTAGGACTAGCTAGTGTGTCTTGCACCTCGATAGACCTCAACATCCATTGGGTGAAGAAAAACGCGGCAAACATCGTGGCCAGGCTGACAACGAGAGCTGAGGAAGCCAAAACTGTGATCTTGGCGACGAGGACCCGACCGCGACGCGGGAGAGCTGACATTGTGGCCCGAATGCTGCCGCTGCTGTACTCCCCAGACAGGACTAATACTCCCAATGCTCCCAGCACCAATTGCCCAAAAAAGAGCCCGCCCAGTGCTTGTGCTGTCGGATCGAATGCGGCCTTGCGAAGCCCACTGAACGATTCCCATCGCAGCGTGGTGCCGTATGCGCCGATGCCGCCAAAGGCGACAACGATCCCAAAGGTGAGTAACAGCGCCCAGATGGTCGATCGCAGGCTCACAAACTTGCGCCACTCTGACTGGATGCCGTGTCTCAAATCCGTAAAGGTTGAGGTGCGCTCTCGGGAAGGCTTAGTCACCGGAGTTCCTGTTGAGTGCACGGGGGCTGGTGCCGGCGCATCAGCCGACACAGTCTTCTGAACGGGTGGGGTCTGACGGTCAGGTTCGTCCAGTTGCCGGCCATGAAAAACAACCTCAGCGGAGGTAAGCGACATGAATGCTTCCTCAAGCGAGGGCGCTTGGGGGCTCAGTTCGGTAAGCGGTATCCGGGCTTCCAGCGCCCGTTCGCCAATCTCCGCTGGAGAGGTGCCGTCGATCCATAAGCCATCAAGTTCATGTCGGTGGGGATTCAGGTCGGCAAGCGCTCGCTCGAGTCGTTCGATATGGGTCGCCCGGACCAGAACTCGTTCCCCGCCTGCGCTGGCAACAAAGTCAGCCACGGTCGTCTCCGCGATTAGGCGCCCCCTACCTACAACAACGAGCTGATCTGCGGTCAGCGCCATCTCGGCCATCAAATGACTTGACACCAATACGGCACGACCTTCCGCTGCGAGATCGCGCAGCAAGGTGCGGACCCAAATGATTCCCTCAGGATCCAGGCCGTTGACGGGCTCATCCAGAAGAAGAATTGGCGGATCACCGAGAAGTGCAGATGCAATTCCTAGGCGTTGGCCCATTCCTAACGAAAAAGAACCGGCACGCTTTTTCTCTACTGACTCAAGCCCGACTAGCTCCAGAACCTCTGTCACGCGGGATTTTGGGATGCCATTGCTAGTGGCGAGGAACCGCAGATGGTTGATAGCGCTTCGTCCTGGATGTACCGAGCGAGCTTCAAGAAGGGAGCCCACCCTGGTGAGGGGGAGTTGTTGATCCACGTAGCGCTTGTTATCGACTCTGACAAAACCGCTGTCGGGTTTATCTAGCCCAAGAATCATGCGCATTGTCGTTGACTTACCTGAGCCGTTTGGACCGAGAAATCCCGTGACTTGGCCGGATGGCACCCTGAAAGACAGGTCGTCCACGGCCGTAGTGTCGCCGTAGTGTTTAGAAACACCGCACACTTCGATCATGCGCAGTCCCGTTCGTGATCTGTCGAGGTCGGAGTCGTCACAGCTGAGGAGTCCGATCAAACCATGGGCGTGCTTCTTCCAACTGTCGACCGAGTTGAAGCAACGTCGCCTCGCCTCCCGGGCTACCAATGATTTGGGTACCGACAGGCACGTTGGATTCGTTCCAGTAGAGGGGAACGCTCATGGCAGCTCGTCCGGTCAGATTGGCTGTCTCAGTATTGGGATTTGGAGCCATCAGTTGCTCGGACAGTTGGGCCAGCAACGAACGATAAATAGGATTGGTGGCGCTGCCAGTCAATCGAGCAATCCGTCGTAGCCCCGATAGACCGGTCCGTTCCACTGACGACATGTCTAACTCTCCAATGCGCACGGCCGGTACTGCGGTTGTGGATGTGAGATGTAGATCCCAGCCCTCCATTTGCTGGGCCATCGAACGAGTGAATGCATCGCGCACTGCGAGGGCTTCTTCGAGATCACGTGCCGTGAGAACCTGCCCGAGTCGATAAACAAACCACGTGGCCGCCTCAAACTGACTCGCTTGAGGAGTTCGACCAGTCTTCTGTTCAGTGGCTGCTACCTCATGGGACACCGCGGCCACGGAGATAGTGAGGTAAGCAGCGAGCAAAGTCTCGCGATCAAAATCCAGGTCAACTTCATCCACCTGATGCCCCAAGTCGGTAAGAAGTTGGACAGCATCGTCGATGGCTGCGAGGTTGTCGGGAGCCATCTCACCGGCTAACTGAGTCTTGCGGCTGAACCGGATTCGCTGTTTTCGGAGTCGACGGTCCAATGAGGCAACGAAACTGCGAGGACCCGCAGGCTCCGGATAGGGCGCTCCGAGATCTGCCCCTCGGCCTACATCAAGGAAGAGCGCGCTGTCTCGCACTGAGCGTGAAATCACGTGAGGCGTAGAGAGGCCGTTCCAGCCTTCGCCGATGATCGGTCCAAGTGGCATTCGACCGCGACTTGGCTTTAGTCCGAATAGGCCACAATGCGATGCAGGGATGCGGATAGATCCGCCACCATCTCCCGCATGCCCGACAGGAACGATGCCGGCGGCAATAGCCGCAGCGGTCCCCCCTGACGATCCACCCGGAGTGCGGTCGGTGTCCCAGGGATTGCGTGTTGGGCCGTGCAATTCCGGTTCAGTGACGCCCACTAAGCCGAACTCTGGACAGTTGGTCTTGGCCACGAAGATAGCCCCGGCCGACCGGTACCTGTCGACTAACGTTGAGTTTTGCTCTGGCAGCCAGTCGGCTAGCGAGCGAGAACCCATGGTGCAGGGGACGCCGGCCAGGGTACCGTCCATATCCTTCAGAACCATAGGAACGCCGGTTAGTGGACCGGACGGCAAACCACCGGCTATCTGGCGTGGCGCGTAGCCGGACAGGTCCAAGACCGCAGCATTGATGATTGGGTTCACTCGCTGTAATCGATCCGCAGCAGCGGCCACTAGTTCCTCAGCTGTGAACTCTCCCGTCGCGATCCCATGAGCCATAGCTGTGGCGTCGAGCGACCGATACTGCGCGAAATCCATCCAAGATCACCTCGTCGGGTTTAGTAGATCACGGCTACGGCGAGGATGACACTGGCCGAATCAACCGTAGGCGCTGGCCGTGCTCGTTGGAGCGGTGCCTACGAACTTTTCTCCGACCGAAGACCCGAGGGTAGACCCAGGCCGTCAATCAATCAGTCCGCGGCTGCAGTAGAACGTGGGATTCGTCAACTACCTCGTCAGCGAGTGGCGCTAACGCCGCCGAGTGCGCGGTGTAGTGGTGTGCGCAAAACTGCAGATCTTTTCCAGTCTTGAGCCGAACCAGTACGTAAGCTTGAGCGCCGCAGCGATCGCACCGGTCTTGGGTGCCAAGTTGAGTGAGAGCAGTTGCAGTGGTCATTGCACGTCACCTCCAGGTCTCTTTATGTTCTCACTTCATTCCGCTGGGCGCAGCCACCGAAGCCGGTGGTTCGCCAACGGCGTAGCCACCTAGGTACGTCCGGTAAACGGAAGTAGCGCTATATCCCCATGCGTTAGTGACTCTCCGCGTAAGACCAGGGGAAAGCCAAGCGCGCCCTGCGCCGAATAGGTCCCCACCGGCACTTAGGCTAGGGACCACCGATCAAGCTCAACGGTGTACGTACCTGCCAAGGAGGCTCTCGTGGCTGAACCAGCTAAGGCGGCGGCGAAGCGGCGACGCGCTTCCACGAAGAAGTCAGCGGGCGCGTACTCAGCGAAACAGTTGCGAGTACTAGAAGGCCTGGACGCTGTCCGCAAGCGACCTGGCATGTACATCGGTTCTACCGATGGCCGTGGGCTCATGCACTGTCTATGGGAGATTCTGGACAACTCAGTCGATGAGGCACTAGGTGGTTGGTGTACTGAAATCGAGGTCCACTTGCTGCCGGACGGCTCAGTGGAAGTGCGCGATAACGGTCGAGGTATCCCGGTAGACAAAGAACCGAAAACTCGACTGACCGGTGTCGAAGTGGTTATGACCAAACTCCACGCCGGTGGCAAGTTCGGCGACGGGTCCTATGCGGCCTCTGGGGGTTTACACGGGGTGGGGGCGTCGGTGGTCAATGCCTTGTCGTCTCGACTGGACGTCGAAGTTGACCGCGATAAGCGAATCCATGTGATCTCATTTCGCCGAGGAGCCCCTGGCATTTTCGACGGCGCTGGACCTGAGGCTGATTTTCGACGTAAGTCCGGCCTTCAAGACGGGGGTAAATGTTCCCCCAAAAAGACCGGAACCCGGGTTCGGTGGTGGGCAGATGAGAAAATCTTCACCGCTGATGCGGGCTACGATCTCCCGGCGCTGCGAGCACGCATTCAGCAGACCACTTTCTTGGTGCCCGGTGTAACGATTCGCTTGCTCGATGAGCGGGATCCGGATGCCATCGTTGAAGAGAGCTTTGTGCATCGCGGTGGCATTGTCGACTACGTGGATCACCTAACAGTTGGTGAACCTGTCACCAACGTGGTCACCTTGCGCGGTTCGGAAACCTTCACTGAGACTGTCCCAGTTCTCGATGATGCGGGACACATGACACCGCAAGAGGTGGAACGAGAGTTGGACGTTGACGTGGCGTTGCGCTGGACAAATGGCTACGACACGGTGCTTAAGTCCTTTGTGAACGTCATAGCAACGCCGAAAGGTGGCACGCATGTGACTGGCTTTGAACGTGCGCTCACGCGAACATTTAACGAGCGTTTAAAGGCAACCAAGACGCTGAAAACCAGCGAAGGCAGCATCACGAAAGATGACGTACTGGAAGGGATGACCGCGGTCGTTGCGGTACGACTCGCAGAGCCTCAGTTTGAAGGTCAAACGAAAGAGGTTTTGGGAACGCCGGCTGTTACGAAAATCGTGCAGCGAGTTGTATCAGAGCAACTTGCTGAGTGGATGCGTAAACCTCCGCGGGGCGACAAGCAATCGGTGAAGTTGGCACTAGAAAAAGTGGCCAACGCGATGCGGGCGCGAATGTCTGCACGAGCAACGCGTGATCTGCAACGTCGAAAAAATGCCCTGGAGTCTTCCACGTTGCCCGCGAAGCTAGTGGACTGTCGTAGCAGTTCTCTCGATGACAGCGAGTTGTTCATCGTTGAGGGCGATAGCGCCTTGGGCACGGCCAAATTGGCTCGTAACTCTGAGACCCAAGCTCTGTTGCCCATTCGAGGAAAAATACTGAATGTGCAGAAGGCTTCGGTGGCAGACATGCTCAAGAACGCAGAATGTGCGGCCATAATCCAGGTCATCGGTGCCGGTTCGGGTCGCACATTTGATCTGGATCAAGTGAGATACGGCAAGATCATCATGATGAGCGATGCAGATGTCGATGGCGCTCATATCCGTTGTCTATTGCTGACGCTCCTTTATCGATATATGCGGCCGCTACTGGAGGAAGGTCGTGTATATGCGGCGGTTCCACCACTTCACCGGATCGAGACCGTTGGGGCGGGTAAGCGACAAGGTGAAGTCATTTACACCTACAACGAGGAACAAATGCATGACACGATGCGAGATCTAGCTAGTCGGAATATTCGTGTCAAGGATCCGATGCAGCGTTACAAAGGCCTGGGGGAGATGGACGCGCGACAACTGCGAGAGACGACCATGAGCCGTAGCTCGAGGCTCCTGCGGCGGGTCCAAGTCTCAGATGCAGAAGCAGCCGAACAGGTGTTCCATCTTTTGATGGGTAACGACGTAGCGCCGCGCAAAGAATTCCTGGTTACATCTTCAGAAGATTTAGATCGTGAGCGTATCGACGCTTAACCGTTAGCAGTTGCCCTTCAGGACCGGGTAGCTCAGCGCAGCTCAGGAGGCGACTGCCCAGGACCGGCGACGATTAAGGCATCAATGGTGCGGCTTATTTCGAACCCTAGCGATTGGTAGAGCCTGATTGCGGCCTCGTTGGTCTCAGCCACGTGAAGAAACGGAACCTCAGCTCTCCGGGTGATTCGACTCGCGACCTGAGTAATCAACTGTCTTGCTAAACCTTGCCCTCGGAACTCCGATTCCACTGCGACGGCGCTAATTTCGGTGGCGCCCGGCAAACGCATCCGTTCACCGGCCATTGCAACCAACTGTCCATTTACCCGAATGCCTCGGTATTGCCCCGTCGCCAACGTATTGCCGAGGAATGGACCGGGACGAGTACGCGCCACCAAATCGAGGATCTCAGGTAGGTCGTTGTGGGTCAGTACGTCCGTATCAAATGACTCTAGTATCGGCTCCGGCAGTATCGGCTCCGGCATCGGAGTTTGAGTCCGGACCAACTGCAGGCAGGGCCACTGATCGCCTTGCTGCCAGCCATCCGGCAAGGAGATTTGTTCCCGGAACAGGGCTCCGCCACCGGTGGGTAGCAGTTGAGCCAACTGTTGCCAATCAGCGTTAGACGGGTCATCAGGAACAGCACAGAATGGAGTTACATCGACTTGGAACATCCGAGCACCGGCATGACCGACGCTAAGATGAGACTGAGGGCCCGTCAGTGCGTACCAAACGGCATTACTAAGCGAAGGGTCCGTCACAGGTCGTAGAGTTCGATGCGGCCAGAATCAACATCAAAAATACAACCCGCAACAGTCAGCGACTCTGGCAAGAAGGGTTGGGTTCTGATCCGGATGACGTCGCGCCCTAGAGCTTCGCGCTGATTCGCGATTGTAGGGATAGCGATGCTGCGAATGTCGTGATTCGACTCCTCGGCAATAATCGCGTGAATCTCGGCCTCGGTCGCGCTGGCCATCTTGCATCGGGTATGTGGCATGACGAGAACCCGGTCAACGTTGAGAAGGTGGCTAGCGAGAACCAAAGTTTGCAGAATTTCATCAGTGACTTGGGCTCCTGCATTGCGCAAGATCTTGGCGTCTCCTGTTTGCAGTCCGAGAATAGCCAGTGGATCTATCCGAGAATCCATACAAGTCAACACAGCAAGGCCCTGTCCGGCGCGACCGGGAAGATCTGCTCCATCGAAGTCCGCTGCGTATTTAGCATTGGCATCGATCACGTCTGCGAACGCCGCTCGAGGGAAACTAGGCATCAGTTAGATTCCCCACTGGAGTGACCCGGAAATACTCCTAGCTCAGGATTGATGATGGGCGCTGCATTGTTGACCGCCAACGCTGCCTCGCCAAATGCGATGGAAATCAGCGGCACTTTACCGGGGTAGACCGCAATATCACCGGCGGCGAAAACGCCGGGTAGGTTGGTCTGCATTGAGGTATTGACCGTGATGTGACGCTTTTCTAGGTCCAGTCCCCAGTCCGCAATCGGACCAATATTGGCGATAAAGCCGAGAGCCGCAATAACCGCTTGCGCGGGTAACACCGTGACTGCCCCATCAGTCTTGCTGGTGATTTCGACTTCGGCGAGACCTTCGTCACCGCGAAGAGCGGTGACCTCAAATGGTGTAAGTAGTTCGATCCCCATCTCTCGCGCTTGGGTGACCATGGCCGCGTGGGCTCGGAACTGGTCGCGACGATGCACAATGGCGATGCTCTTGGCGATCGGGTGCAGCATGTGCGCCCAGTCCAGTGCTGAGTCCCCACCACCTACGATGACGATTTCTTTGTCGGCGTAGTGATCCGGCTTTGGAACGAAGAACGCTAGACCGTTGTCTTCCCAGTCAGATCCGGCGGGTAGAGGTCGTGGCCGGAATGAGCCGATACCGCCAGTGATAAGTAGCGCTTTCGCCGTTATGGTGCTGCCCTGAGTCGTAGTCAGTGTGACCGGACCTCCCTCTGGCGCCGACAGTTCTGCAGCCTGTTCGCCCAAGACGTAGTGCGGCGAAAATTGATCAGCTTGCTCCTTCAGTTGTTCCACCAGCACGCGACCACGAACTGCGGGGAACCCAGCCACATCGAAGATATTTTTTTCTGGATACATCGCTGTGATCTGACCGCCGACCTCCGGAAGTGCGTCAATCACTGCGGTGGACCAACCGCGGAATCCCGCATAGTAGGCGCCGTAGAGACCGGTGGGTCCGGCGCCAATAATCGCGTAGTCGACTTCTACATTTTTCATAGCAGGTTGATCCCCTTCGGCTGGTTGCCAGGCAACCACTTAATGCCGCAACCCAATGCCGGTCGGTGTGGTCGCGGTACTGATTCACCGCGCACAGTCCGGGAGATGGCATCGCGCAGTAAATCGCCGGTCACTGGCTCACCATTTTTTGGAGACGATTGGTCCAGCGCACCGCGGTAGTTCAAGAGTCCTTCGGCGTCATAGACAAAAAAGTCGGGGGTGCAGGCCGCGCCAAGTTCCTTTGCCGCGACCTGATCTCCATCCATAAGGTAAGGAAAGGCCCAGCCGGATCTTTGTGCTTGGCTTTGAGCACCAGGAACATCGTCATCGGGGTAGTTGGCGATGTCGTTGGAGCCAATGGCCAGGAACCGAACTCCCGAATCTCTAAATTCTTCTGAAACCGCACCGATCTCGGTTTCGACGTGTTTAACGTAAGGGCAGTGGTTGGCGACAAACATCACAACGAGCGGATTGCCTTCTCGATAATCGGTCAGGGTTACTGCTTCATCGTTGAGATCGCGCAGCGTAAGCGATGGAAGCGGGGATCCCATTTGGGTTTCATTCGACTCGATAGCCATACTATAAATCTAACCCACGGGAGCTAGTTGAGCGTTTTGCGGTGGACGCGGGTTGCAACTCAGCGGACGGGTTCGACCGCGCACGCCGGGGTAGCCCCAGGCATCAGTCCGCGATGGTCGGCTATCCACTGATAGACGACGCGGGCAAGAACAGCCACCCCAGGCAAATCCCCGGCCCACCCTACAAGTGGCCATGCACCGGGTGCTGTGCGCAGCATAGCCATGATGGCTCGGTTCCCCGACAGCACGGAGTCATCATCACCTACCCATTGGACTGCCTCGGTGCACCGGGCAGGGGAGAGCCCGAGTGGTGCGAGATCAAGCCGTTGCCAGGGAACTACGAAGGCTCGTGGACGAATCCGACGGACAATAAAACCTGCCGACACAGTGCAAAAGCCACATTCACCATCGAAGACGAGTAGGGGACGTCTCTCAGTAACGGTCGAGGATGTGGCGCTCATGTAACCACCATGCAGATCGCCACGTATTGAACCAAGAAGGCCACGATGGTGAAGGCATGAAAAACCTCGTGGAATCCGAACCAATCCGGATGTGGATCTGGTCGACGACGAGCGAATACGACGGCTCCTACGGAATACAAAAGTCCGCCTAGCAACAGTAGGAACACCACCATGGCTCCGAACGCGTTGTAGACGGCTGGAAGAAAGAGAATAGAAACCCAGCCCAAGGCGAGATAGGAGCTAACCACCAGCCATCGAGGGGCTTTCCACCACAACACCCGCACGGCCACGCCGATGAGAGCAATAGCCCAGACCAAACCAAGCATGATCCAGCCCAGAGACTGGTCGGTGAGCGCCACCGCGAATGGGGTGTAGCTGCCCGCGATGAAGAGATAGATATTGGCATGGTCCAGTCGATTAAGAGCGGCATTCATCCGTTGTCCACCCGCACCGAGGTGGTAGGAAGCGCTTACCCCAAAAAGAAGCACGGTGGTGGCCAGGTAGATGGCTACTGCCAGCCGGAGTTCTGGTTCGGGTGTGATTACTAGCAGAACCAAGCCCAATATGAATGCCAGCGGAGCAGCTCCGAAATGCAGCCAGCCGCGTAGTCGTGGTTTTACGGCGGTTCCGATCTGGGAGCGCAACTCTTCGATCCGAGCAGTGGCATGCCCGATATCGAGTGCTTGAGAGCTACTCTCATCTGTGGCCATGTGAGCACGGTAACGGTTAGTAGGGGGCTAGGCACAATGGCGTGGTTACCCTGGCTAAGCCGTAGCCCTCCAGTATTCGTCTTGTTCGAGGGGCTTTCCACATGATTTAGGGCGGAGCGGACTGACTTGTCGCGATAGTTGAACGGTTATCGAGACCGGACCAGTAGCTGTGGCTGCGGAAACTAGGACGTGAGTCTCAGTGACCGCTGGAGAAGGTGCGATTGCACCTAAATCTTGCGACACGAGCTGTGTCATCGGGACGTGAAGTCGGCTGGCTGCCGCTATTTCGGCCACCTGTCGGGTGACACTGCGACCCACTCGGCCGCGAATCTGTTGACGCGTCGGCAACTCGCAACTCATGATGGCCCGTAGGGAGTCTGAATCGAGCTTGCCGAACATAATTCCGGAGGGTAAAGCGAGCGCCGTTGGTGCAAATCGATGACCACCGAGATGAGAAATCTCCCAGAGTCTGGGTTCGTCGGGGAATTGGCGTAGCAGCGCCCGAGCGAACTCGGCGCAGCACCTATCGCGTTTCCCGTTGGTGCACAGAAAAACTGTTGCTGCGGCCGGTTCCCTCGACGAAGTTGACCAGATGTGGTCGGTGAGCGTCTGAGACCAGGCGACTTGACCATGGTTGGTGACCACGTCACTTCCCTTGACCTGCAATGTCCACCAATGGCGTTCCGTGGAAGGCCGAGTTCTGCTCGGATGGCGGGCCAAGAGCACCCGACTGGGCTCTGCGGATTGCCACAAGTCTGGATCAAGTCCGCTCTCGGCTACCGCATCGCGACCCCATGATCCTGGTTGTTCCAATATCAATATCTGCTGATCGGTAAGTGCTGAACCGGCCAATAACTCGTGACGGTTGAGTTGGGAGCAACGATCGGTCAGCTCCGAAGTCATGCGAATCGACCGCCGACTGCTGCGATGTTCTTTTTCAATGCGACACCGGTTGAGTCGCGGCGGTCATCAACCTCGGGCAGCGTTGCCGCGGCACCGGAGGCTGTTGCGGCACGCGCAGGGCTCGGACCGGCCCAGGCCAACTGCAGCCGATTTTCGCCTGACCGAAACTTTTGGCAGCGAACGCCGCCGGTGCCGCGCCCCTTGCTCGGATACTCCGACAGCGGCGTCACTTTGGCGGTACCGGGTGTTGTTCCCGGTAGGGCTGAGTCCGGGCCGGCCACTGTGACTACCTCGGCGGCGGTATTTGCCGGAACGGCTCCGAAAAATACCGCCTGATCATCGCCGCTCAGTCGAATTCCGAGCATGCCACCGGCACTGCGGCCCTGCGGTCGCACAGATTTGGCAGGGAATCGCAGCAAACGTGCACTAGTCGTAATGAAGACCAGATTGTCCTGGTCGTCAGTAACTGGGGTTGCGCCAACAACAACATCATCATCGGCCAGTCGAATCAGCTGCCATTCTGGTTTCGCGAGGTCCTCTAGTGCCACCCGCTTGACGACACCGGTCCGCGTACCTAGGGCCACCGTGGTTCCCGGACCTGCGAGCCCCACTACTTTCGCGTGATTGGGTAGATCCAGCAGAGCGCCGAGAGGGCTACCGCCCGCGAGGACAGGTGCCGTAGCGACCGCGGGCAATGCCGGCAGATCCAACACATTTACGGGATGAGCGGAGCCGTCAGATGTAATGACACAGACCTTACCGCGAACAGTGCTCGGCACCGCAGCCACGATGCAGTCATGCTTAGCTCGTTTTCCTTCGACTGGTAAAGGGTCTTGGCCAGGGGTTCGAGCGAGTAGTCCGGTGCTGGACATCAGTACCCAGCAGGGGCCATCGGGGACTTCTAGTTCCGCCGCCGGCAGTTCAGATTCGGCAGATTCCAGCAATACGGTGCGCCGTTCATCCGCCAGCCGTTCGGACACTTCCGCCAGTTCCTCAGATACGACCCGTTTGAGCATCTTGGGGTTGTCCAAGATTTCACTCAATGCATCAATACGCTTCTTGAGTTCTTCCGATTCCGCCTCTAACTCCAGTCGGGAAAATTTAGTCAGTCGGCGGAGGGGCATTTCTAGGATGTAGTTGGTCTGCGCCTCAGAGAGCTCAAAGGCCGCGATCAGACGGTGGCGGGCCATCGCAGTGTCATCGCTGCCCCGAATAATCGTGATGACTTCATCAATGTCGAGAATAGCTACGAGCAAACCCTCGACCAGGTGAAGCCGCTCGAGCGCGCGGGCCCGACGATACTCGGACCGTCGCCGCACCACTTCGAGTCGGTGATCCAAGTAAACCTGGAGTAGTTCTTTCAACCCCAGTGTTCGTGGTTGTCCATCCACCAGCGCGACGTTATTTATCGAGAACTGTTCTTCCAATGGAGTCAGTTTAAAAAGTTGGGTCAAAACTCCTTCGGGATTAAAACCAGACTTAACTTCCACGACCAGGCGAAGACCGTGATCGGAGTCGGTAAGGTCCGCTAAATCCGCGATGCCAGTTATCTTTTTTTCCCGTACGAGGTGTCGAAGACGCTCCACCACTCGCTCTGGACCTACGCCATAGGGCAGCGAGGTGATGACGATGCCTTGACGGCGCGGGGATACCTGCTCGATGGTCGCCTGCGCTCGCATCCGGAAAGATCCCTTTCCGGTCTCGTAGGCTTGGCGAATTCCATCCAGCCCCACAATGATCCCGCCGGTAGGTAGGTCAGGGCCAGGAACAAACTTAATCAAATCAGTTACGGTCGCCCGAGGTTTCGCTAGCAGGTGGCGCGCGGCGGCAACGACTTCACCGAGGTTGTGCGGGGCCATATTGGTGGCCATTCCAACTGCAATGCCGGAGGCACCGTTGACCAATAGAGCGGGCAAGGCTGCAGGAAGGACAACTGGCTCGGTCTCGCGGCCGTCGTAATTGCCGATGAGGTCAACGACATCTTCATCGAGAGAAACAGTCATATCCAAGGCGGGGGGAGCCAGGCGACATTCGGTATAGCGCATCGCGGCGGGGCCGTCATCGGGGGAGCCAAAGTTCCCATGACCGTCGACCATGGGAAGTCGCAAGCTGAAGGGTTGGGCCATACGCACAAGCGCGTCGTAGATCGCACTATCCCCATGGGGGTGGAGTCGACCCATGACCTCGCCGACTACCCGCGCGCTTTTCACGTGACCGCGATCCGGCCGCAGTCCCATTTGGGACATTTGGAACAAGATTCTCCGCTGAACTGGCTTCAGGCCATCTCGAGCATCGGGAAGGGCACGAGAGTAGATCACCGAATAGGCATACTCCAGGAATGAGCCCTGCATCTCTTGCGCAACATCAACATCGATGATCCGCTCTGCGGGGGGAGGGCCCGCGTCTCGTGTCCGTGGCATCTGATTAGCCTCCTGGTGGCTGCAGCCACAGGGTAAACCTCTTCCGGGTGTGTATTGGCGACCACCTCGCTAGCGTGTGCATGTGACCGAAGCCGATTTGCCGGAGGACTACCCCGGTCATTGGGATGCAGATGTAGTTCTCTCGGACGGCAGCGTGTGCCAAATCCGAGCTGTCAGACCCGATGACGGGGAATTACTGAAGCAATTTCACAGTCAACTGTCGGAAAAGACCATCTACTATCGCTACTTCTCGCCCTACGACGACCTTCTACAGAAAGATATCGAGCGACTCATCGCCGCCGATCATTACGATCGCGTGGGGATAATCGCGAACGTCGGCGGTCAAATAATTGGGGTGGGTCAGTACGACCGAGTGTCGGATAATGACGGTGAGATCGCTTTCATGGTCCGGGACGACTATCAAGGTCGCGGTGTCGGATCTATTTTGTTGGAATACCTTGCCGCCGTCGCCCGGGAACGAGGCATCCGCCGATTTGTCGCGGATGTTTTGCCGGGGAATCGGCGAATGGTGGCGACCTTTGAACGGGCTGGCTATCGAGTGGCGCAAGAGCTCGACGATGGAATCGTGCATCTGGCGTTTGAGATTGATCCAACCCAAGAAATTGGCGAAGTCATCGTTCGGCGTGAGGCGCGTTCTGAGTACCAATCGGTATGGCGGATCATGCATCCACGAGGAATCGCAGTCATTGGGGCGTCCAACAGTGGCGACTCTCTCGGAGGCGCCCTAGTGCACCGGCTCGTGCGTGGCGGTTATCGAGGACGAGTGTTTCCCGTGCATCCGGATGCAGGTGTAGTAGCTGGGCTGCCAGTCTTTCGCACCATCTGTGATGTCCCTGGACCGGTGGACATGGCCATTTTGGTGATCCCATCAGATCTAGTAGAGGATTTGGCCGCCGAATGTGTGGAAGCAGGAGTACACGTTCTTGTCGTCGTTAGTTCCGGCTACTCCGAGACTGGTCGAAAGGGAGCAGAGCTACAGCGAAAGTTGGTTCGTATCGTCCGGGAAAGCGGATTGCGGCTGGTTGGGCCAAACTCGCTGGGTCTGATTAATACGGACCCCAGGGTAAAGATGAATGCAGTCCTGTCAGACCGATTGCCGCCGCGAGGAAGAATTGCTCTTTACACGCAGTCGGCGCCACTGTCGGTAGCAGCGCTCAATCGATTGGCGGATCGAGGACTGGGCATCGCATCTTCGTGCGCGACCGGCAATCGCGGCGATATCTCTAGTGATGAGTTCATGCGACTGTGGGGTCAGGACAGTCAAATAAATGTGATCTTGATGTATCTGGAAAATATCGCTGATCCCAACAAGTTTCTCCGGGTGGCACGCAGTCTCGCGGGAATGAAACCGTTAGTGGTGGTCCGATCGGGTCGCACCAGTCAAGCGTTTCCCCTAGGCACGCAGGCACGCCGCACTCAGCTACCGCCAGCTGCGGTAGACGAGCTCCTAAGCTCGGCCGGAATCATCGCGGTCGACAACCTCGACCAGATGATGGACGTGGCTGGCTTACTTTCATGCCAGCCTCTCCCGCCTGACCGAGATGTAACGGTGGTGGGGGATTCGTGGGAGTTGGTGAACCTGGCCGCAGACACGTGCGTAACCGCAGGAATGAATTTGCGCCACCAGCGGGTCGTGGATCGATCACCTGGTTGTGCCTTATTGGCAGCGACTATCGCAGAGCTGCAAGAAGACCCAGAGGCAGGTTCGTTTGTGGTGGTGCACTCAGCGAGCGTTACGGAGAAGGACAGCGGTATTTTCGATGCCCTCTTAGACAGATCGAGTGTCACCGCTGCTCCGCTAATCGCGGTTCTGCACAGCAGCACTGGATCCAACTCAATGATCAGCAGAGGTGAGGAGTCCGGACACGGCTCCGTGCCAGCTTTTGCCACGGTCGATGAGGCGGTCAAGGCTCTTGGTTTGGTTATGGACTTTTCCGATTGGCGGCGGCGCCCCACCGGAGATGTCGTCGAAAGAGACGACGTCGATTTGGAAACCGCTCGTCTCATCGTGGAACGAAGACTCAAGGCCAGTCCGCGCGATTCCGGCACTATCGTCAGCTTGGTGGGCTCGCAGTTGACTCGCCTGACCGAGTGCTACGGGCTCGACGTCCGTCCCAGTTTGCCGGTGTCTTCGGAGGACGATGCCGTGGTCGCAGCCGACCAACTCGGGTGGCCGGTGGCCCTATACAGCTCGGATCAAAGGTTTGAGACCTCCGCAGACTATGAAGCCCGGCGTTTTGGGTTGGGTAGTCCGGAAGAGCTGCGGACGGCCTACATGTCTCTGGCCGCGCGCCTAGACTCTGCTGCTTTGAGCCAGATGCGGGTGCAAACAATGGTTGAACCCGGATACGGCTGCGTGGTTAGGGCCATCCGGGATCCGCTACTGGGGCCTGTGGTCGCTTTCGGGGTCTCAGGCATGGTTCCCGAGCTCTTGGAGGATCGCGGTTACCATGTGGCGCCGTTGAGCGAGGAAGCAGCCGAACGGCTGATTCGGACACCGGAAGCGGCCCGGTTACTCTCGGGCTACGGCGGGCGAGAGCCAGCTGATTTGGATGCGTTGGCCGAGTTGCTATGCCGGGTGGGGCTGCTAGCTCGAGACTTGCCGGAGTTGCAGTGGTTGGAGCTCAATCCCGTTGTGGTTTACCGGAATGGGGTCGCCATTACTCGCGCCAACGCTTGGCTAAGGGCTGCTGACCTTGACGACGATTCGTTGGTGCGTCGACTAGTTCGTGGTCTGTAGCTAACTGTCGAGTCCATACCAACGGTGGAAGGGTACTATTCGATCAATGGATGCTAGGTCAATGTTGCGTCGCGATATCGAGCGATCTGGGTACTACCCGGACCTCGTCGATGACTCTCTCACGACAGCACTGGGCAGTGAGAATCTGCTCGAATTTGTCGTACATCACGAGGCAACATTTGATCGCGAGCAACTTCGCAGACACGCTACGGTCCTAGCCCTCACGCCAAGCCGACTGATCATGCAGCACACCGACGAGCATCCTGCTGACGACAACTATCCGCAGCCCTACGCGACATCCGTTACAGAGGCGGTGCGACTTAACGCTATCGATTCGGTCATGATCAGCCGAGTCGTCCCAACGCCAGAGCAATACAAACCGGGAGCAGCGGCCGAAGTGGTGCTCAGCATTGGTTGGGGAGCAGTCCAGCGGATAGAACTGGAGCCGGCGTCCTGTGGCGATCCGCAATGCGAAGCTGATCATGGGTTTAGTGGCACGGCAGCCAGTGACGATCTATCGCTACGGTTTTCCGCGGCAGCGGATGGTCCAGACGCAGTCCAACGCGCCTTGGATTTCGCTGAGGCGCTGTCCAAGGCCACTGGGTGACGTGGTAGCCGGGATACGTGTGCCCGACTACGGTCGCGGCAGCCTGGCCGAGCTTCTACCCAGTGTCTGTGATGGATTACGGGTCCCGGGCTTCTGGGATTACTTCGAGCTTGGCGAATTTCGCCGCGCGATAGTGGTCGTTATTGACGGCCTGGGGTACGAGCAACTGCATCGACACGAGTCGTTGGCACCAGTTCTGTCTGGCGCTGATCGAGGGCCCATCACCACGGTATTCCCGAGCACCACGCCGACGGCCCTAACCAGTCTTGGAACTGGGCTAGCACCAGGAGCTCATGGGTTAATTGGTGCCACTTTTCGGATGGGCGATCAGCTCTTTGCGCCGCTCGGCTGGGGTCAGGAACCTCCCGCGACAGTCATTCAGCCCGAACCCACCTGCTGGGAACGAGCGGCTAGTGCGGGGGTACACGTAGCGATTGTGAGCCCTCGACCATACCGCGACGGCGGACTCACCGGTTCGGCATTTCGAGGTGGACGCTATATCGGCGCTGATGCGATTGGCGAACGAGTAGCCGAAATTCATCGAGAGGTACGAAACGGCACTCGTGCACTTGTGTACGGCTATTGGGAGGGTCTCGACAAAGTTGGTCATGTCCACGGAGTGGATTCCCCGCACTACCGAGCCGAGCTAGTCATGGTGGATCAGTTCATCGCCGCGTTGAGGACCGATTTGCCGGCGGATACGGCGCTGATAGTAACCGCAGACCATGGCATGGTCGATTGCGATACCGCGGTGGAAGTCGATGGAGCGGATTTGCTGACCGAGGTCTCCATGTTGGCGGGGGAGCCACGAATGCGGCAGGTGTACGCGAGGCCAGGTCGTACTGGCGCAGTGTTGGCTCGTTGGCAAGAGGAACTGCTTGGGCAAGCCGAGGTCATCTCTCGAGACGAAGCTATCGACCGAGAATGGTTTGGCGAGGTGACATCGGATCACCGGGATCGGATCGGTGATGTGCTGGCCTTGGCGGACAGTGGCATCCGGCTGGTAGCCAACTCGCGGGATTCGATTCTGTCTGGGTTGCGGGGGCAACATGGTGCGCTGACCGAGGCCGAGATACTTGTGCCTTTGGCGGTATTTCGCGACTAGGCGATGACGTTATTTTTCGTCAACCGGGGAACCGAACAGTACTTCATCCCAGCGCGGAGCATCCGAGGCTGCGGGTCGCTCCGATTGCTGTGGGCGCTGGTCTGTGGCCTCTGTGCTCGGGATCGGCTGCGCTGGTTCTTGGTCGGCGGATCGGATGGGCTCGCTGCCGCGTCCTGCGGGGTGGTTACCCCAGGACGGATCGGCCCGAGGTTCATCATCGTTCGGCACCCGTATCAGTCGAGGCCGTTGTGGACTTCCTGGACCCTCACTAAATGAGCGGGCCTCGTCATCCTCGGGCACCAGAGATTTGGCTGGAACGTCGAACTGCCAGGTGGCTACTCGATCGCCTTTACCCGCAGGGTAGGCGAGAAGTACTGTCCATTGTCCGTCATCGCGCCGCCAGGAGTCCCAACGAACTGCGTCGAGATCAACCCCGCGATCGATGAGATTAGTATCTACGAGTTCACCCAAGGATAGATCATCTTCGCCGCGACCAATCGCACATTTCTGAGCCTGCTCAGCGACCCAACCTCGCTCTTGCAATATGGGTGCTGCGAAGGCCTCTACTCGTTCCTCTGACCAACCCGAGAAGTCGGCTACTTCGGCTGCCGTCGCACCAGCGCGAAGACGCGCTTGGATCTCTTTGGCGCCAACAGGTCCGTCGGGAGCTTCCAGCTGAGCTCGGCCGGTTCTGACGGCAGATCGTAGGCGTTCGTCAATCGGCACTCGATGACGAGCGCCATCGCCAGAAGACAAGATCAGCGCGGCACCATCATCGGACAGCCCCACGAAGGAAAGGTTCGGCATGGGATCCCTTGCGTTCGATGTAGGACAAGCCTAGACCGAGGGTACTCGTCGGTATCGAGGGGGCGGTTCAGCGGATATCAAGCTGTCTCATGCCGAGAAGGGTGGCCACGAGCAGGCCGATGCCACACCCTGCCATCAACCAGTAGCCCGCATTGGCCGAAATAGCATCGACCAGGGCTCCGGAAAGGGTAGTCCCGAAAGCTATTCCGACCGCCAACCCGGATATGGATAGACCCAGTGCCTCCGTTAAACGACTGCTTGGCACCGCTCGTTCCACTAGTGAAGTGGTAGCGATCAAGATTGGTGCGACCGTGGTTCCGGCAAGAAGGGATAAGGAGGCAAGTAGCCAGACGTTATCGATGAAAACCAGGGGTATTCCTACTGTCGCCAGAGCTGCAGCCGCAGTTATCAGTTGTGTTCGCCAAGAGGCAACTGGCGACCGAGCTCCAACGAGCAGCCCGGATATGAGACTTCCGACCGCGTACAGCGCCAGCAGGATCCCGGTAAGACCGGCGACTCCGAGAAATTTGGCGTAGGCAACTGTGGTCACCTCGAATGACCCAAAAACGCCGCCGAGCAAGAGTAGTAGGAGGAGTATTAGGACCAAGGTGGTCGACCACATTCGCTCTGGTTTTTTCTTGTCGACTCTTGGTCGTGGATCGGGTTGGGTTGCGCGTTGGGAGACTAGCCAAAGAGAACCGGAAACCAGCAGCAGCACAATCACGAACATGGCGAAGACTTCACCAATTTGTAGCGCCAAAACTGTGACGAGCGGTGGTCCCACGATAAATACGAGTTCGTCTACCACCGCTTCCAGCGCAAAGGCGGAAGAAAGCTGGGATTGCCCAGAAAGTTTGTCCGCCCAGCGCGCTCGAACTAGTGATCCCACATGAGGTGCAGTAGCTCCGCTGACTGCGGCGAGCGCGAATTGGATCGGCAGTGACCAGCCGTCGGCTACCGACAGAGTTAGTAAGATCAGTCCAGATGCCTCGGCGAGGACGAGCCATGGAACGGCTCGGTGCTGACCAGTTCTGTCGACCCAACGTAGGCCCAGTGGAGATATGAAGGCTGAAGCCAGCGCGAACGTAGCGGCCAAGCCGCCCGCAACGGCATAGCTTTCGCCGTAGCTGGTGACAAGCAGCAAGATACCGAGAGAGACGGTAGCTATCGGAAGTCGGCCGATGAAGCCGGCCATAACAAACTGTGGCGCACCCGGCAGGCGAAGCAGTTGCCGGTATTTGTCCACAGTGAGGAACGCTACCGGTTGGAGTCGATAGATCCGAAACGGTCTGCACGAAGTCATTCGAGGTTCGCTAAGAGGCAATTTTCACCAGTGCGATTTTTTGTAACATCACGATGCCGGACGGAAGTACAAACAACAGCGATTGTTGATCTAGTGCTGATGAGTCCAGCACCAACAGGTGCAACAGCGGTCGGCCTGCAGTGTAGTTCCCAAGACTTTCTTCAGACACCTTAAGATTTCCCAAGGTTTCTTAAGATGTAGTCCTGATTTCAGGCAACTAGGGTGGGGGCAATGCGAAAAGAAGATCTAGACGCCTTGCTCATCATGTCGTTCGGCGGTCCGGAGAGTCAGGAAGAGGTCATGCCCTTCCTTCGCCGCGTCGTAGCTGGACGTGGCGTCCCCGATGAACGTCTAGAGAAAGTCGCGGAGCAATACCGTTACTTTGACGGCATCTCGCCGATCAATGCGGTCAACCGAGACTTGCAGGCAAGGCTAGCCACCGATGCACCGTCCCGTTGGTTAGGTGATCGAGTCTATTTGGGCAATCGCAATAGTGAACCTTTTCTGGCGGACACCCTTGCGGAGATGTCGAAAGCTGGAATCCGATCTGCTGCGGTATTCGTCACAAGTGCATTCTCCTCCTACTCCGGTTGCCGGCAGTATCGCGAAAATCTTGCTGCGGGGCTTGACAAGGCAGGAGTAGATATCGATCTGAGGCTCGTACCAAAGTTTCACGATCACCCGTTACTGGCCCAGATTTGGATTGATCGGTTAGCAGAAGTGTTACCAAGCGATCAGTCAACTCGAGTGTTGTTCGTCACTCACTCGGTGCCAGTCTCTGACTCAGTCAAGTATCGTCCCCAGCACGAGGCGCTCGCAGCCCGAGTTATTCAAGGTGCCGCCGAGATGGCGGATATGGCAGAACCTCCTGATTGGCGCATGGCCTATCAGTCACGCTCGGGTCCGCCACATCAACCGTGGTTGGAACCAGATATCGGTGAAGTTGTAGCTGAGGCAGCCGCAGACGGAGTTCAACGCATCATCGTGGTGCCGATCGGATTTCTGTCAGACAACCTAGAAATCCGCTGGGACCTAGATGTCACCGCTGGCGCGATCGCGAAGGAGCACGCGTTGGATTACGTGCGGATAGAACCGCCACAAAATGATCCTCGCTTCATCTCCATGATTTATGAGTTGATAGAGCAAGGAGATGGCATCCCTTGTCGCGTGGGTTGTTGCCCCAATCCTCGACAGGAACTTCACACTGTCGGGGAGCGTGCCGATGACTGACGAGGAGTTTGCGGAGTTTGCCCTGACTATCGCCTACGAGGCAGGCGAGTTGTTGCTTGCCGGGTGGCAGGACGTAAGGCCAGTTGCCACGAAATCCACCAAGCACGATTTGGTCACCCAAATGGATGGGGCCAGCGAAGCTCTAGTGCGAGATCGAATCGCGTCAGCCCGACCCGACGATGTGGTGTTAGGAGAAGAGGAAGGCCAGCAGGGGGATGTCAGTGACAACGGCATTCGCTGGGTAGTGGATCCATTGGACGGGACCGTGAACTACTTTTATGGCCATCCCGCGTGGGCGGTGTCCATCGCCGTCGAACGCGAGGGCGACATTGTTGCCGGCGTCGTGCATATACCTGCCCTACACGAGACCTATCTTGCTTGGTCGGGCGGTGGCGCCTGGTCGTTGACACCTCAGGGTCGCAATCGGTTGTCTGTTTCGAAGGTAGTCGACTTAGGAGATGCAGTTGTTGGGACCGGCTTTGGCTACGATGCCGGGCGTCGGGGACGACAAGGAAAAATTGTCGCTGAACTTCTGCCGACGGTCCGGGACGTAAGGCGTATTGGCGCAGCAGCTCCAGATTTGTGTTGGGTCGCCCAAGGACGGTTGGACGCGCACTATGAGTGCGGTCTGAACTATTGGGATTGGGCTGCAGGGGGACTCATGGTCGCTGAAGCCGGTGGGGTGGTTCGGGATCTTGATGGGGGTCCCGGTCGAACTGAAATGACCATTGCCGGGCCGCCGGCGCTCGCGGCGCAACTCGCCGCTCGGTTGACCAAGCTCGGTGCTCGCGACTGTCTGTGACGCGAGTAGCGGTAGGGAAATTCGCTCAGTCGAGGCGACGTAACTCGCGGTTGTACCAATGAGCGTTATCGACGTAGACCTGCATGGCCGCTTGATGCGCACCCGGGGCTACTCGATCAGGATAGATCTTGGCGGGAACGCCGAGTGCCATCGCCAACTCAGGAACCTCGGTGTCATTGGTGACTAGGGCCTGTGCTCCGACCAAAGCTCCCGACCGGACCACGGCGCGATGCAGGATCACAGAACCAGAACCGATCAGGCAGTCGTCATCCACTCGGCAACCCTCCATATGGACGCGATGGCCGACAACACAGCGGTCGCCAACGATTGTGTCCAGCTCGGTGGTGCAGTGCACCACCGACCCGTCTTGAATTGAGGTCTGGGCCCCGATTACTATGGCTCCGCGGTCGCCCCTTAAGACCGCAGCGGGCCAAATCGAGGATTCAGGGCCAACGGTAACGTTGCCTATGATCACTGCGTCAGGGTGAATAAAGGCGCTGGGGTCGATTTTCGGTTCATGTTCACCCATGGCGTACAAGGGCATAAATGCCTCCAAGCGGTCGTTTCGTGTTGAACAGTTCACAATTCGGCATGTTGTCTGGTCGCCGGGCCGGTTTATGGGGAAGAATGCGCGGCGCAGGACTAGACAACTGCCAGAACGAGTACGGAAGAGATGCGATGGCCACCGATTACGACGCCCCCCGCAAGACGGATGACGACAGCAAAGACGAAAGTCTTGAGGAACTGAAGTCACGCCGCAGCGATCGCTCGACCGGTTCCGTGGACGTCGATGAGACGGAAATGGCGGAAAACCTCGAGCTGCCGGGCGCAGACTTGTCCGACAAGAACCTCGAAGTTCGTGTAGTTCCCAAGCAGACCGATGAGTTCACCTGCTCGGAATGCTTCCTGGTGCACCACCAAAGCCTGTTAGCTGACCCCAAGAGCATGATTTGTTCGGACTGCCTGAGCTGAGTCCGCTACGCAGGTTCCGAGTAGTCGTCGTTCTTAGCTGACATCTTGGCGATTCCACGAGATATAGCCACGTGCACTGTTGCTCCCAAAGCTGCCGAGGCCACTGAAAAGAGCAAAACCCGCGACATAGGGGCGTTGAGATCTTCGGCTTCAGGTGGCTGTTGCCCAGTCGAGGCGCGATAACCGCTCTTCAATCCCTCGTTTGCGGCCCACACTGCCACCGCAGCAATTATTGGTGTGGTTATTCGCATCAAGCTGCCGCTCATTAAAGATCCTCGCTCTCTTCATTCCCCTCGGGCTGAGCCGAACGGACTGCCATATCTACTTCTACCGCCTGCCGCAGCGCGGAAGCGACCTTTTCCGGGTCCCTGGTCGAGAATAGCCAGTAAGGATGCGGGTCGTCGGGGTCGGTCACCTCAACCATGATGGAGGTTGAACATCCGGAAGTCCGAAGTGACAAGAAAGCAGCCGGATCTAACCGGGTAGAGCGGGCTTCCGTGCTCAGCTCCTCGTCGAGTGGCACGATTCGACCGACCCAATGCAACGGAAGTCGAGCCCGTCCCACTCGAAGGACCCGCTCATCGATCCGAACGACGGTAGCCGCGACAGTGAGTAACGCGGCGGCCAACAGTCCGCCAGCGAAGGCCACTAGCCAGCCAGCGCGAGGGCCAAACGCAAAACCGTAGGCGATGGCCACCGTTCCCACGAAACCCGCCGCAGCGAGCCAGATCCACCATGCCGGTCCAATGCGTTCGCGGTAAATCTGTTGATTTCCGTCCTGACCTTCCTGCCACTGCATAGTAGATATTCGCATAGGCTGGCCCGGTGTCCGACTCCCCGCTTGCCCATAATGGGCCGCTATTACCGGGAACACGGCTGCCAAGTCACTTTCACGAGTGTTACGGCTGCGGTCCGGAGTTGGACTTCGGGTTGCAACTGGAGACCGAAGTAGGGGAGGCCGGCACGGTGATTGGGGGGTTCATCGTGACTGACGCCCACCAGGGCGCATCGGGTCTTATCCACGGCGGAGTCTTAGCGGCAGCGTTCGATGAAGTGCTGGGCGCGTTGAGTTGGCTCACTCGGGTACCTGCTGTGACGGCCCGGTTAGAGACAGACTTTCGACGACCGGTCCCCATCGGCACGGATTTGCGCTTCGAGGCGAGGATCGACTCGGAAGAGGGGCGCAAGAGTTGGCGTTCGGCCGTAGCGACGTTTGCTGATGGTCGTGAGGTGGCCCGGGCCCAGGGGCTATTTGTGCAGGTACCGCGTGACCACTTCAACCGTCACCGCCACATCACATCAACAGATCAACGGAGCGAGGCCACAAGCCATGACTAGCGAAGCTGACGTTCTCATTGCCCGAGTTCACCCGGAAGCGCCGCTGCCGACACGAGGTCACCCTGGCGATGCAGGACTAGATCTCGTAACAACGGAAGCGGCCACCCTGCAGCCGGGGCAGCGAGCGCTGTTACCCACCGGAATCTCAATCGCGTTGCCGATGGGATTCGTCGCATTTGTAGTCCCCCGATCGGGTTTGGCTGTGCGGCACGGTGTGTCTTTAGTGAATTCGCCGGGTACTGTCGATGCCGGATATCGAGGTGAAATCAAGGTCAGCGTCATCAACCACGATCCAGTCGAATCGGTCGAGTTTCAGCCGTGGGATCGGATTGCTCAGTTGGTGATTCAACAGGTTCCGGAAATACGACTGCACGAAGTAGATGTCTTACCGGGTAGTGACCGCTCCGCGAGAGGTTTTGGTTCTACCGGTAAGTCGACCAGAAAGGATACAAACTGATGCTGCGAAAGAAGCGAGATCGAGCAGAGCCAGGCGAAGACGCGACTGATGCACTGGAAGAAGAAGTGCTTGCGGAGGAAGTGGAAGCGGACTTGGTTCAAGAGCCGGAGTATGACCGAGCGGACGGTCCCTTCGATCTCACCGAGATGGCCGATCCTGACGCGGAGTCCGCCGAACGCCTAGACTTGGGTTGTCTCCAGGTGCCCCTTCTTGACGGCCTAGAAGTGAGGGTCGAGGTCGATCCGAACACTGAGGAGCCCGCGGCTGTCACATTTATCCGTGAAGAGGGTGCACTTCAGATTCAGGCCTTTGCCGCCCCAAAGTCTGGCGGTGGCTGGGAGGATGCTCGCGGGGACATCAGCCGCTCTGTTACCAGCGATGGGGGCACCGTGGATGAGCAGGAGGGTCGGTTTGGAACTGAGCTGTTCGCCACTGCCTACTTCGCCGATGATGATGGCGAACAAATCGAACAACGGATGCGTTTTGTGGGCGTAGATGGACCGCGCTGGATGGTTCGGGGCGTCTTACTCGGGGCTGGCGCTATTCCCGCCGATGCTGCCCCGCTGGAAGACGTCTTTTGCTCGCTGGTGATATCTCGCGGCGACGTAGCAGTGCCACCGGGCACTCCGTTGAAAATCACGCTTCCAGAGCAGGTGCCGGATGCTGCCGAACTTGTGGAGGAGGACGAACAGGACTAGTGCCGGTTCCAGGCTTGCTGCAGCGCGATACGCGCATGATCGGCAAACACCGCTCGGTCGGTCGCCGCTTCGTCCCTCGCCATCGTAGACATCGCTGAGCGGGGCAAAGCCTCAAGCCAAGCGTCGGCGGCATCTATTGGGTGGAGTGGGTCGTTCGCGAGTCCCACGACGCCAACCGGCAGTGTCAGGTCGGCCAACTGAGAGAAGTGGGGAGATGGTTGTTGGCTGGCTTGTTGCAATTCCGCAGCAAGGCGCGATTCATTTCGATTTCGCCAGGCGTCACGCAATTCCGTGACCACCCAGTCCCGGGGGTCAAGTTCTTCGAGGATTGCGTTAACGCCACGCGCTGACACGTCAGCGGCGGCTGCTGCGGTCATAGCTGCGACGTCATCTGGTGAGCCCAACCAAGCAGGTAGACACACCAGACCGGCGACAGCGGAGGCGGGGCGTTCCGAAGATGCCAAGAGTTCCGCGGCGACGTGACCACCTAGTGAAACTCCGCCAAGAATCACCGGAGCGGTGATTCGATCAGCGACATGACCGAGTTGAGCTCGAATCAGAGCCGCATCACCAGTTTGATCTTCCACGTAGTAGCAGTGAGCGACGCCCAGCCGATC
This sequence comes from Micrococcales bacterium, assembly GCA_002699445.1. Taxonomy (GTDB): domain Bacteria; phylum Actinomycetota; class Actinomycetes; order S36-B12. The sequence continues at coordinate 48,225 of PAAU01000056.1, forward strand.
TGGTGGGAACGCCCGAGCGAGAAAGTTAGCTGTGGAACCAGCTCCATGGCTTAATACCGCCACGGAATCCGCAGGCCAGGGCGTGTTGTTTCTCACCCGACTATGGTGACGGATCACCCGCGTTCGGGTCGAACTGCGGCCCAACTAGTAATAATCTAGTTATGTGGGTCTCCGATCCGCGCTAAAGCGCGCCAGCAGATTAGACGGGTATTCCCGTGATGCGTCCGAAGCTGCCGACCTGCAAGACGATGTGGAAGCCTCGGGAGCCACTCCGATCGATTGCTGTGACTGCGGAAAAATCGTCAAGGCATGTGGTGTGATCCGTAGCGTTGCTGTGAGACCTGTGGCAGGGGTCCCGGCTGTGGAAGCCGATATCTACGACGGTTCCGGCCACGTCCGAGTGGTCTGGCTCGGTCGGCGTCACATTGGCGGGATTGAGGTTGGTCGTTCCCTATCCATTAGTGGACGGCTGACCGCAGATCGAGAGCAACCGACCGTCTTTAATCCTCGTTACGAGTTGCGGCCGCGCGGTCTCAGGTGACCCAAACTCCTGACCCCACCGGGGATGAAGAAACTACTTCTGAAGCACCATCGGCGGCCAAGCGCGATCGATCTGAAGATATGTCCGTAGCAATCGCGGAAGGGATCGGCGGAACCTCGGGGCTGCTTGATTCGGGATTACCGACTGCGGTCTTTCTAGTCGTCTACTTGGCGAGTGGCAGCCAGTTGATGCCGGCTGTTTGGGCTGCCGTGGCCGCCGGAATCGTGGTTGCGATTATCCGACGCATCCGGGGAGAGTCACTTCGTCATATCGCAGCAGGGTTGATTGGATTGGCGTTCGCCGCCTGGTTGGCTGCGCGGACTGGTCGAGCCCAAGACTTCTTTCTGCCGGGAATCCTCATCAATGTGGCCTACGGGTGTGTTTTTGCAATTAGCGCTCTCGTACGGCGCCCGCTAGTGGGGTATGCCGCGGGGGCGGTGTCTGGCGACCTCACTTCCTGGCGGGGTCAGAAACCTGCTTATCGCGGCGCATTAGCAACGACGTGGGTCTGGGCTGGACTATTCGGGGCAAGGGTCGCCGTTCAGTTGCCGCTGTACCTGCTCGGTGCGGTGGGGGCGTTGGGGGCCGCCAAGCTCATCATGGGTTGGCCGCTCTTCCTGTTTGCCGGCTACATCAGCTATCGGATCATGCGTCCGCGGATGCAACCTGACGAAACCGTGGAATCACCCGAGTCCGACCAAGAACCGGATCAGACTTCCTCTACTTGACGGTGAATATGCCCGGGCGCCAAAAGTTCTTCTAGCGCTTCTTCTTGGTCTGGACTACAGACGAAGAGAAGTTCGTCCCCGGATTCCAAGGCATCGTCCGGACCGGGAGAGAGCACTCTGGTGCCGCGGACAATCGCCACGAGTGCGGTGTCGGGCGGCCACAGCACATCGCCCACCCTTTTCCCCTCCAGTTCACTATTTCCCGGAAGAGTGAGTTCAACCAGATTGGCTTCACCTTGCCGGAACGAAAAGAGTCGCACCAAGTCGCCGACCGTAACCGCTTCTTCGACCAACGCAGACAGCATGCGCGGGGTCGAAACGGCCACATCGACGCCCCAGGACTCATCGAACATCCACTCGTTCTTGGGGTGATTCACTCGAGCGACCACCCGAGGCACGCCATACTCGGTTTTCGCAAGCAGCGATACGACCAAGTTGACTTTGTCATCTCCAGTGGCCGCCACTACAACCTGACAACTAGGCAAATCTGCTTGAGTTAACGAATCGATTTCGCAGGCATCAGCTAGCAGAGTCTCTGTCTCAGCGATCAGGCCGAGTTGGAGGGTTTCGGCGTCGTGATCGATGAGCAGCACGTCGTGACCGTTACCTATTAACTCACGAGCGATACTTCGACCCACTTTTCCCGCGCCAGCGATGACTACCCTCATTCGTTTACCTCCCGTGGGGGTTGGTTCAAGGCTTCGACAACTTCGTCCTGCTTGTCTAAACGAAGGACCACGTGTAGCAGGTCGCCATCCTGCAACACCGTGTCTGGTTCCGGTAGTAACCCCTCGCCATATCGGGTAACAAAAGCAATCCGAGTATTGGTGCTCTCCCCGATCGAGCGAATGCGATGGCCAACCCAGTCGGGGTGAACACCGATTTGAGACAAGATCACTGAACCGCTGGGATCACGCCACTCCTCCCACACATTGCCGGGCAGGAGACGACGGAGCATTTGGCCGGTGGACCAAGCCACGGTTGCCACCGTTGGAATCCCGAGACGCTCGTAGATTTCCGCTCGCTTGGGGTCATAAATTCTGGCCACCACGTTTTCAACATCGAAATTCTCTCGAGCTACTCGAGCGGCAAGAATGTTGGAGTTGTCACCGCTACTCACCGCGGCGAAAGCGTGCGCGTCTTCGATACCGGCCTCGCGCAGTCGGTCCCGATCGAAACCGACGCCGGTGATGGTTTTGCCGGAGAAATCGGTTCGTAGGCGACGAAATGCAGCCTGATCTCGATCGATAATCGCGATGGAATGACCTTCGACGTCGAGACGGTTTGCTAGCGATGCTCCGACTCTGCCGCAGCCCATGATGACGATGTGCACTGAGGCTTCCTCCAGTGGTAACTATCGCTCTCACGCTAGCACCGTGGCGGAATGTCTGCGCGAGTCTGGTCGAGGCGGCGTAATATAGGCGACCGTGCCCTTCTCGGAGCTCAGCAAGCGAGTCCTGCTCGGCAGGGCGATGCGTAGTGATCGTCTCGATGAGACGCTGCTTCCTAAGCGAATTGCGCTACCGGTTTTCGCCTCAGACGCGCTCTCTTCCAATGCCTACGCAACCCAAGAGATCCTTATCGTCTTGGCGCTAGGTGGAGCGTCGCTCTACTCGTACGGGTTGTGGGCGGCGGCTGGCGTAGTACTGGTGTACTTCGTTGTCGTTGCTTCTTATCGACAAAATGTGCACGCCTATCCTTCTGGCGGCGGCGACTACGAGGTGGTTTCCCGCAATATCGGTCCTCGGGCTGGCGTGTGGACTGCCGCTGCGTTGATGGTCGATTACATGCTTACTGTGGCCGTCAGCATCTCTGCCGGAGTCGCCAGTTTGGCCTCAATTTCTCAGTTTGTAGCGGACTACACCGTGCCCATTGCGTTGCTGTCGATTGCAGGTATAACAGCACTGACCTTGCGTGGTGTCCGACAGTCGGGCACTTTATTCGCCGTACCAACATATCTTTTCATGTTGACGATCGCGGTGATGGTGATCACGGCATTGATCCGATTGGCCATGGGTGATGCCTTAGTAGCTGAGAGTTCGGACTGGGAAGTGATCGCTGATGACGAGTTCGTTGGCATTGCATTGGCGTTCCTTATTGCTCGAGCTTTCTCGTCCGGAACGACTGCTTTGACCGGCGTTGAAGCGATCGCGAATGGAGTGCCGGCCTTTCAAAAGCCCAAGAGCCGCAATGCTGCCAGCACGCTGCTTGCGTTGGCCGTTATCTCCTGCACGATGTTTATGGCGATTACCTGGTTGGCATTGCAAACCGGAGTTCAAGTAACTGGAGACGATGCGCAGCTGGTCGGGCTACCTGAGGGAGCCACTCAGAAGACTGTGATCGTTCAAGTGGCACAGGCGGTCTTCGGATCGGCGACTTGGATGGTCGCGGTGGTATCTGTGGCGACGGCTTTGATCCTGCTGTTAGCGGCAACCAGCGCTTTCAATGGTTTCCCGCTACTTGGTTCGGTGCTCGGTCGGGATGGGTATTTGCCGCGACAACTGCATACCCGTGGTGACCGCCTCGCCTACAGCAACGGAATTATTGTTCTCGCCGTTATGGCCGGACTTCTGGTGCTCATCTTCGGAGCAAGTGTCAGCGCACTAATTCAGCTGTACATCGTCGGTGTCTTTGTGGCTTTCACTTTGAGTCAAGTGGGTATGGTGCGGCACTGGACTCGAGAGTTGCGGCGGGTTTCTGAAACTAAGGCTCGTCGGATGCGGAGATCTCGCAGCATCAATATTTGTGGTGCGGTACTCACTGGAAGTGTGCTCACTGTGGTTGTGGCGACGAAGTTCACGCGGGGCGCGTGGATTGTTTGTCTCCTCATCCCACTGCTCTATCTCATGATGGAGGGGATCAAACGACACTACGACCGGGTCAACAGCGAACTGGCGGTTTCTAGCGCTGACGAAGATGTGACGCTGCCCTCCCGGGTGTACGCCTTGGTTCTGGTTAGTAAGATTCACAAGCCGACCTTGCGCGCTCTGTCTTATGCCCGTGGTTCGCGCCCTACCCAGTTGGAAGCGATCACGGTCAACGTCACCAACAGTGAAACTCGACGGCTCATGGAGGAATGGGAGCGTAGGGAGATCCCTGTCCAACTGCGGGTGTTGGACTCGCCATACCGAGACATAACGCGACCAATTTTGGAGTACGTGCGTAGTCTCCGACGGGAGGGCCCTCGTGACTTAATTGCGGTCTATATCCCACAGTATGTCGTCGGTCATTGGTGGGAAACGTTGCTCCATAACCAATCGGCACTGCGACTCCGGACACGGTTGATGTTCTCCAAGAATGTCGTCGTAGTGAGCGTGCCATGGCAGTTGGAATCTTCAGCAGAATGGCAGCCGCGGCCGGAACCCACGGTTTCATCTGCAGTTCGACATGGGAGCGCGGGACCGGATCTCAGCCAAACCGTAGAGCCAACCCGTCCCACAACGACAGCAGACGCTGCTCAACAGAAACCATCGGAGCCCGAAGATTCCTAATCACAACGAAGACGCACCTTTAGATGAGTTGCCACCGCAACCGATTGCGCTGACCGTAACCGCAGTTGCCAACGGTGGCGCCTGTGTTGCCCGAGTTGACGGCAGAGTGGTCTTCGTCCGTCACAGCCTGCCGGGCGAACGTGTGCTGGCTCAGATCACGGGGACAGGAGGCCGGGGCCGGTTTTGGTTTGCTGATGCGGTGGAAATTCTCGACCCCGCACCACAGCGAGTAGCGCCCCCGTGTCCACTGGCTGGGCCGGGGGGATGCGGCGGCTGTGACTATCAGCATGTCTCGTTAGACGAGCAGCGGCGTTGGAAGAGCCAAGTAGTTGCGGAGCAACTGCAACGACTTGGGGGAGTATCGGTTGATGTGCCAATTCAAGCTTTGCCTGGTTCCGCAGAGGGGTTGGGCTGGCGAACGCGGATTCGTTACGCGGTGGACAATAATGGTAGGGCTGGATTCCACCGATATCGCAGTGATGACATCGTGCCGGTAGATCGTTGTTTGATCGCCACACCGGAGGTTCAGCAGGCAGAAGTTGATGATGAGCTGGTGTCTAATCGTGACTGGAGCGGTTATCCGGAAGTGGTGGTGGCGGAAGGTTCCGACGAGACCGTGGTGGCTGCTATCCCGGCCAAACCCAACGGTAAAGCGCGTCGAATTCCGGCGACAACTCTGCTGGAGCGGGCCATCGACAGGGATTGGCAGGTATCAACCGATGGATTCTGGCAGGTTCACCCGGCCGCTGCCGAGGCGCTGTGTAAGGAAGTGGTGGCCGCCTGTACGGAGGCCGATAATATTTGGGACTTGTACTGCGGGGTTGGACTTTTCGCGGGTGCTTTAGCGCAGCAACGTCGCCGTCGAATTACGGCGGTTGAGAGTGATCGACGGGCGGCTGATTTAGCGAAACAGAACCTGGCTGACTTACGCGGCGTGCGAGTGATGCGTCGAGATGTCAAAGCCTGGGTGAGTGACCCTCGAGGCCCTGATCCCGAAGCAGTAGTTTTGGATCCACCGCGTCGCGGCGCTGGTGAGGCGGTACTCGCTGAAATCCATCGCAGCAAAGCCCAGCGCATCGTGTACGTCGCCTGCGAGCCCGCCTCGCTCGGGCGGGACACGGGAGTGTTGACTCAACGTGGATGGACTTTGTCCTCGGTGCAGGCTTTGGATATGTTTCCGATGACGCACCATGTGGAGTCAATCGGGGTGTTCGACCGCTAGCCGAACCCGGCGGATGATCACCGTCGCATTAGACTGAAGTGAACAAGGCGTCAACTTTGGCGCTACTGTGGCCCGAACCAGGGATGGGTGCGCCACCGTTCAGTTCGACAGTATCCGTAGAGGGAGCTTTGATGAGTCTCGACAGTTTCTCCGCTCGTACCGCGCTAGCCGTCGGTGATCGTGAAGTACAGATCTACCGCATTGGTGTGCTGCCTGAGTCACAGAGATTGCCCTTTACCCACAAGGTGTTGCTAGAGAACTTGCTGCGCACCGAAGACGGGTCAAACGTCACCGCTGAGCAGATCCGCGCACTTGCCGGATGGCAGGCCGCCGCCGACCCCAGCGAAGAAATACAGTTCACTCCCGCTCGGGTCATCATGCAGGACTTCACTGGGGTGCCATGCGTCGTAGATCTTGCCACCATGCGGGAAGCAGTTCGGGAACTAGGTGGCGATCCGGAACGGATCAACCCACTGTCGCCCGCCGAGCTAGTAATTGACCACTCGGTCATCGCTGACTTCTTTGGAACCGGCGATGCGGCACATCGGAATGTGGAGTTGGAGTACCAGCGGAATCGTGAGCGGTACCAGTTCCTACGTTGGGGCCAAACGGCGTTGGATGACTTTAAGGTTGTGCCACCCAGCACGGGCATCGTCCATCAGGTCAACGTTGAGGCTCTAGCTCGTGTGGTCATGCTGGACGGTGATACTGCATTTCCCGACACCTGCGTCGGCACAGATTCGCACACCACCATGGTGAACGGACTCGGGGTTCTCGGTTGGGGAGTTGGTGGTATTGAGGCTGAGGCTGCGATGCTCGGACAGTCGATATCGATGCTGATACCCAGAGTTGTGGGTTTCCGACTGACCGGGGAGCTACCCGATGGTGCTACTGCTACCGATCTCGTCCTGACGATTACCGAGATGCTCCGAAATCACGGTGTCGTGGGTAAGTTTGTGGAGTTTTACGGTGAGGGAGTCGCCGATGTACCGCTGGCTAATCGAGTAACCATCGGAAATATGAGTCCCGAGTTCGGCTCAACCGCAGCTGTATTTCCGATAGATGACGAGACCACTCGTTACCTGCGTTTAACCGGCCGATCCGAAGAACAGATCGAGTTGGTAGAGGCGTATGCTCGCGCTCAGGGCTTATGGCATGATCCCGCCAATGAAGCGGTGTACTCCGAAACATTGGAGCTCGACCTCGCTGCCGTAGAGCCGTCGATAGCAGGTCCGAAACGGCCCCAGGACCGTATCGCATTGTCAGATGCCAAGACTGCCTTCGCGAGAGCGCTGCCCAACTACACCGATGCCCCAGAGGCAGCCGCCATAATTGAGGATACTGAGGTCGAAATCGGTCACGGTGCAGTCGTTATAGCGGCAATCACCTCCTGCACAAACACCTCCAACCCATCGGTCATGATCGGTGCGGGACTGATGGCCAAGAAAGCCGTTGAACGTGGATTGACGCGGCAGCCCTGGGTTAAAACGACATTGGCCCCCGGATCGCAAGTAGTCACCGATTATCTCGATCGAGCCGGTTTGACTGCCTACCTTGACAAGATTGGCTTTGACCTAGTGGGTTACGGCTGCACTACCTGTATTGGAAACTCGGGTCCGTTACCGCCAGAAGTGTCAGCTGCCGTCAACGAACGTGATCTCGCCGTAGCGTCGGTTCTTTCCGGAAATCGAAACTTCGAGGGTCGGATTAATCCCGACGTCAAAATGAACTACCTAGCCTCGCCTCCGTTGGTCGTTGCTTATGCGCTAGCCGGCCGGATGGATGTGGATATTACGACCGAGCCGCTGGGGTTTGACCCGGAGGGTGAGCCGGTATTTTTAGCTGATCTGTGGCCGTCGCCTCAAGAGATTGAGCAGACTATCGCCGAAACAATCGACCCTCAGATGTTTGCGAGTCGATATGCAGATGTCTTTGCAGGTGACGAACAGTGGCAGTCGCTTCCCACGCCGACAGGTGACACCTTCACCTGGGACCCGGAAAGCACCTACGTCCGTAAGCCGCCATATTTTGACGGGATGGCTTTAGAGCCGGAACCGCTCACTGACATTACTGACGCAAGGGTCTTGGCTCTATTAGGAGATTCGGTGACTACCGATCACATCTCCCCCGCCGGTGCGATCAAGCGTGACTCGCCAGCAGGTCAGTACTTGATGGATCACGGAGTAGAACCGCGAGACTTCAACTCCTATGGTTCACGTCGTGGTAACCACGAGGTGATGATCCGCGGCACCTTTGGCAATATTCGCCTGAAAAACTTGCTGCTCGACGGGGTAGAAGGCGGTTATACGGTCGACTTGCTAGACGAGGATCGACCCCAAGTGTTTATCTATGACGCAGCACAGCGCTACGCCCAAGATGAGGTTCCGCTTATCGTGCTCGCCGGTAAGGAATACGGCTCGGGTTCTTCCAGAGACTGGGCCGCGAAAGGAACAGCACTACTGGGAGTGAGAGCTGTAATTGCAGAATCTTACGAGCGAATTCATCGTTCTAACTTGGTTGGTATGGGTGTCTTGCCACTCCAGTTCCCCGAGGGTCAGTCCGCAGAGACGCTTGGCTTGGATGGTACTGAAGAATTCAGCATCAGCGGGATCGCTGCGATCACTGACGGTGCGGTACCCGAAACAGTTGCCGTGACCGTGAGCTGCCCAGATGGCACGACGACAGGCTTTGATGCGGTAGTTCGGATCGATACGCCCGGGGAGGCAGCGTACTTCCGGAACGGTGGGATTCTTCGGTACGTATTGCGGTCACTGCTCGGCTAAGGCAGCGCAGGTGGGACGGAGTACGACACCAGCCGGTTGGCCGAAAGATCTTCCGCCTCCCGAATCTGGCGAATTCGATGAAAGAGTCGTTACCTGGCTTCTCGATCGCGCCCCGCCCGGCTTCCGTACTGCTTCAACTCTGCGAGCTCAGCCGACCGCACTAGGGCTGCTCGTCCTGCACACGGCTGCGGGTGAAGTGGAAGCGCTGAGAGCCGCTTACGCAGCAGCGCGAAGGGAACTCAGTCATATGCTCTCGCCAGAACAGCTGGATGGGGTGCTGGCCGACGTCGAAGCCCAAGGCGCTGCAAGCGTTGAAACGCGAAGACAGATCGATCTGGTCGTTGCTGCACTCGCCGGGGCTCGCTGGCGGGAGCGTCTGTGACGTGCAGGACGTCCCGCTACCCGTACGATAAGGAGTGGAAGTGCCGTAGGGGTGCCGCTACCACAGATCGGAGTAGTCGTGCTGGATCGTATTGACTCCCCAACAGATCTGAAGCGCGTCGACGCTGAAGATTTGCCTGGTCTTGCGGATGAGATTCGAGCATTCCTTATCGACCGAGTTTCCCGTACTGGTGGGCATCTGGGACCAAACTTGGGAGTTGTCGAACTAACGCTGGCACTGCATCGGGTTTTCGACTCACCCCACGACCAAATCGTTTGGGATACCGGTCATCAGACCTACGTTCACAAAATCGTTACTGGTCGTCGTGATGACTTTGACAGCCTGCGCCAACCGGGAGGCCTCTCGGGTTACCCGGCTCGTTCTGAGAGTGAACATGACCTCGTGGAAAACTCACATGCGTCGACGGCTCTGTCCTATGCCGATGGGCTTGCCAAGGCGTGGCAGCTTCAGGGAACTCTGGGAGATCGGCATGTGGTCGCAGTCGTTGGTGATGGCTCGCTGACCGGAGGTATGTCATGGGAGGCGCTGAACAACATCGCGGCTTCCCAGCGACCTATGGTCATCGTGGTTAACGACAATGCTCGCTCCTACGCACCCACCATCGGCGGCGTTGCCAACCATTTGGCTACTCTTCGAACGACCGGAGAGTACGAACGGATGTTGCGATGGGGGCGCCAAGCGCTGAATCGGACTCCGTTTGTGGGGAAGCCGATGTTTGACACCTTGCACGGTGTTAAGAAGGGCGTTAAGGACATGCTGGCGCCGCAGGGAATGTTTGAGGATCTCGGCGTGAAGTATTTGGGTCCTATTGATGGGCACGATATAGAGCAGCTGGAGCGAAGCCTCAGTCGTGCTGCTCAGTACCCCGGTCCTGTGATCGTCCACTGCATCACTGAGAAGGGTCGGGGCTACGCGCCAGCGGAACGCGACGAGAAGGACCATTTTCATGGCGTTGGCGTCATCGATCCCGAGACAGGTGAACCGACACGACCTGTAACTCCAACATGGACTGGAGTTTTCGCAGACACCCTAATCGCGGAGGCAAAACGACGACCGGAAGTTGTCGCCATCACGGCCGCGATGCCTGGGCCCACCGGTTTAGCGAGATTTGCCCAAGAATTCCCAGATCGATTTTTTGATGTGGGAATTGCAGAGCAGCATGCAATAACCAGTGCAGCCGGACTTGCCATGGGGGGTCTGCACCCGGTCGTAGCGGTATATGCCACTTTCCTCAACCGCGCGTATGATCAGCTGCTCTTAGATGTCGCCCTGCACCAACTTCCAGTGACCCTGATCTTGGACCGTTCGGGGATTACCGGTGATGACGGTCCTAGTCACAACGGCATGTGGGATCTATCCCTACTGGCGGGAATTCCCGGAATGCGGGTGGCGGCTCCCCGCGATGCCTACACCTTAGAGCTCGCGACCAAAGAGGCATTGGCCACAGGCACTGGACCCACTGCGGTCCGGTTCCCGAAAGGATCACTTCCTGCCGAGGTTCCAGCCCTACGAACGGTAGGTGGTGTCGACGTCCTGGCCGACTTAGGCGGTGAGGTTCTACTTGTCGCCGTGGGGCCCATGGCGGACAGTTGTCTCGCAGCGGCGCAGATGCTCACCGATGAAGGTATTGGCGTAACTGTGGTGGACCCCCGTTGGGTATTACCCGTGCCAGAGTCATTGGTTGATTTGGCCAGAACCGCACGGCTTGTCGTCACGGTGGAAGACAACATGGTGCATGGCGGCGTGGGCGCTGCGCTGCGAGCAGCAGTCCCCGAAGCCTCGGCTCTTGCACTCGGCATACCCGTTCGCTTTCCTGAGCAAGGGCGCCGGCCAGAGCTCCTCGCGGACTTCGGGTTGGACGCGGGTGGAATTGCGGAGTCTGTCCGTAAGGAATGGTTTCGCGCGGAACTTTAGGCGGGTGCAGATAAGCGGGAGCCACACGTAAATGAATATTTCGTCATCTACAGATCAATAAGCCCTACTATGAAGTAGGCAGTCTGTAAGCGTGGGCCCGTGTAAATCTGCGGGGGTGGTCATTTATGTCGTCAGTCATGAGACGTCTCATGCTGGTTGCGGCCTCGTTAGGTTTGGCCTATCTCATTGACTGGGGTCTTGCGGATGCGCAAGGTTTCCCGCCCTTTATTCTTACCGCGGGCGTTGCGGCAGCTTGGATAGTTCGAGGGCAACGCGGCAGCGCCGCGGGGTTGTTCTTGGGTTCAGCGGTCATCATCGTGATCGGATTGGCTCTGCAAGACCTTCGAGGAGTATTCGTGGCGATTGCTGCCTTGACCGCCGGATTTCTCCTGGCCGTATTGGTGCGGCGGTGGCGTCCAAGAGGTCGGGTTCGATCGCCTATTGACCCCTTGCTGATGGGGATAGGGACCAGCGTCGTAACGCTGCTTCCAGCGGCCGTGTCCGAGTTAAGTGGCTACGGTAGTTTCTGGATAACTTGGGGAGCGGCTGTGACCGGCACCCTAGCGGTCTTGCTGCCGAGTATGACTTTGGGAAGCCCGACGGAAGAAGGCCGGTCGGTAGAGTTCGGAATAGTCGCAGTCGCGATTGTCGTTCCAGTACTGCTCTACGTGATGTTTAGCACCCAAGCCTTGGTGCTGGGACTGGCTGCTTGGGGTTTGTCCCCGGTGCTTATTCTGCTGAGCGCCCGTTATGGGGCAGGTCGTGGAAGTTTTTTAGTAAGCGTCATCATTTTTGCGGTCCCTGTTGCGCGAATAGTGAGCGATAATTTGGTGCCGAGCCCAGATGCCCTATCGCGTCAAGGGGTTGCGGTATTTCTATTGTTGACCACAAATGCAGCCGCACTGCTGTTGCGACGCGATCGATCGATCTCGATCGAGTTGAACCGCAATCGAAAAGCGATTTCGGCTTTTCTAAATCACTCCGATCCAGTTTGGTTCGTAAAAGTGTTGACGCCCACTGGCGACCTTCGATACGAGTGGTTGGGTGGTGGAGCTTTCCGTCACCGCGAAGACGGCACGAAAATCGACGATGCGGAACTTTTTGGCGGAGTTGCTGCGATGGATATCGAGAGGCTTGATCAGGCAGTCATATCTACTCGAGAGGAAAGAGCCGATATTGAGACCTTGGTGTTACCGGATGGTCATGAAGGCACATTCATAACGAATCGTTTCCCACTGTTTGGTGAGTTCGGCAAGATCATTGGTGTTGGTGGAGTTCGCACGGATATCACTACTCAGCAGGATCATGCACAAACGGTGTCTGAACAAGCACAGTTGTTGGGTGCCATGTTTGATTCTGGGCCACTACCCACCCTGGTAATTGAGCTGGACGACCAGGCTCGAGTTGTATCAGCCAATCGTGCGGCGTCAAGCTTCTTCGAACTACCGGTGGAAGTCTTGACGTCGATGTTTATGAGCGAGTTGATGGAGCCGGAAGAGTGGCAGCAGCTAGAAGTTCCTTCCCGAGAAATCGTGACACAGAATCCCTCGTCACCCCGACGCTTCCGCATCGAGTTGGAACTCTCGCGGGATGGCTTCGACGATCGGTCTGTAGTCGCCACGGTTGGGCGGTTGGATCTGGCAGGAGTATCGACACCGGAGCAAATTATTCTTCACCTAGAAGATGTGAGCGCCCAACGCCGAGCGGAAGAGGCGGTACATCGCACTTCCACAGTTGATCGCACCACTGGCCTCTACAACCGGCAAGCTTTAGTCGATCTACTTGATGCAGGGCTGCACCGAATGGGTGTCAGTCGAGGTGGAGAGGCGCATTCGAATGGTGTAGCACTAATCGTTTGTGACTTAGATGACTTTCAGAAGCTGAACGATTCCTATGGATATGCCGTGGGTGATCAAGTCTTATCGCAAACGGCATCACGCATCGGCGAAATCGTGCCAGAGGAAAGCGTGCTTGCAAGAATAGGTGCCGACGAATTTGCGATTGTGATTCCTGATTTTTCTGAAGCGGAGACAGCGATTCTAATTGGGCGATTGCAGCAAGCTCTTTCGCGAAATCTCGCAGAAATAGACGGTGACGCATCACCCCTGGTCTCTTTCGGAGCCGTCATCGTCACGGAGACAGGCTTGAGCTCTGCGGAGGTGCTGCGCCGCGGCGAGCTCGCGCTGTATCAGGCAAAAAGTGGCGGCCGGGGACGGGTCGATTTCTATGCCGACGCAATGCGAGAACGTGCTCAGAAGATCCTGAACGTGAGAGAAGAGCTCGCCCGTGCCATTGCCGGCAATGGTTTCTCGGTGGCCTATCAGCCGATTGTGAATCTAAACGATGGTGGCGTCATGGCCTACGAGGCGCTGGTCCGACTTGTTGCTCGGGACGGACGGCTGCTTTCACCCGGTGATTTCCTCCCGATCGCTAGGACCGCAGATCTCGTCACGGTTATTGATCAGATGGTCTTGGCACGTGCTCTGGCGGATCTGAAATCGAACCGACTGGCACAGTCCAGCGCAGGGTTACATCTCAACTGTGAGCCCGAAGACTTGCGTGATCCCAATTATGCGATGAACGTGCTGAGTCGTGTTCATGCAACAGCGTTGGATCCCCACCGTCTGACCGTTGAGATTACGGAAGGGGCACTTCTGCAGGTTGATGCGGCAGTCCGAGAAAACGTAACGGCGCTCCGTGAAGCGGGCATTCAGATTGCCATCGATGACTTCGGATCAGGATATTCCAGTTTGTCGCAGCTTCGAGAACTGAATCCGGACAAACTCAAGATTGATCGGTCATTCATAGCCGACCTAGATGCCAAGAATCCGCAGAGCAGCATCATTGCTTCGGTGATCGACCTAGCTCATCAGTTGGATATTAGAGTGACCGCCGAAGGTATCGAGACCCGAGAACAAGCGGAAGCGCTGCGACGAATGGGATGTGAACTCGGTCAAGGGTTTCTTTTCGGCCGACCGGAGAGGCTCCCGGAAACAACTCAAGGGTCAGGCTCTCAACTATCAGATGGTCCGCTTGGCCGGAGTCCCGATGGCGAGCGAAGCTAATCCCAAATTACGGCAACCCACCGCACCTTAATGACGTCCCACGCGAGTGGAACGACAAGATGCGGTGGGTCGACCGGATGTCTTGTGCAGCTGTCTAACTAGCGAGGATCTGAAGCGACACCGGGATCCAGGAAACGTTTGCCGTTGACTTGTTCTGATACTCCAGCGCGGTCCAGGTAGGGTGCGATTCCGCCCAAGTGGAAACCCCAGCCAGCCCCAAGAATCATGCACATGTCGATGTCACGGACGTCGGCAACAACGCCTTCATCGAGCATGAGTTGGACCTCTTCGGCAAGGGCATTCTGAGCTCGATCGCGAACCTGCTCTGGCGTGAGGGGTGCGTCTCCTTGATCGAAAGATTCAAGAATCTTGGGATCAATAGAACGATTCCCGGCCTCATCGAACGACCAGATTCCAGTAATGCCGGCGGCGACGCCGCGTCGCATGTTGTCGGAGACGTAGAAGCGATCTGGAAACGCATCGTTCATCGTTTCAGACACATGGAAGGCCACGGCTGGTCCCACGAGCTGCAGCAGCACAAACGGTGACATGGGCAAACCGAGTGGATCCAGCGCGTTGTCGGCTACCTCGAAAGGAGTCCCCTCGTCCACGCTCTTGGTGACTTCACCCAAGAACCTCGTCAATAGACGATTGACGACGAAAGCAGGTGCATCCTTGACCAGGACACATGACTTCCGCAGGGACTTACCTACGGCGAATGCCGTAGCCAGGGCCGCATCGTCAGTCTCTTCAGCCCTAACGATTTCTAGCAACGGCATTACCGCAACTGGATTGAAGAAGTGAAAGCCCACCACCCGCTCGGGATGCTTCAAATCAACGGCCATGTCTGTGACTGATAGCGAGGAGGTGTTGGTGGCCAGGATGCAGGTGTCGGAGACGACAGCCTCGACCTCCGCAAAAACCTGCTTCTTGATCTTGAGGTCCTCAAAGACTGCTTCGATGACGAAGTCAGCATCAGCGAAGCCCGCCTTATCGGTTGTTCCGGTAACTAGCGCCTTGAACCGATTGGCTTTGTCCGGGTTGATCCGTCCTCTGGCCTGCAGCTTGTCGATTTCGCCGTGGACATAAGCGACGCCCTTGTCCACACGTTCTTGATCGAGATCAGTCATTACGACCGGTACTTCTAGTCGCTGCACGAAAAGCATGCACAGCTGACTAGCCATCAACCCGGCTCCAACGACACCCACCTTGTTGACAGGACGCGCCAGTGATTTATCCGGAACTCCAACTGGGCGCTTTGCGCGCTTCTGCACCAGGTCGAAGGAATACAGTCCGGCGCGGAGCTCGTCACCCATAATAAGATCTACAAGGGCCTGATCCTCAGCTGCGAATGCTGTTTTTTGATCAGCGGTTCGGGCCAGTTCAATGAGATCTAGAGCTCGCACTGGTGCTGGAGCGGCGCCGTGCAGGCGAGCCTCCAACTCTGCGCGAGTGCGGTCGACCGCTGACTGCCAGGCGTCCCCGCGATCGACCTCGGGTCGCTCCACCGATATCTCACCAGAGATCACGTCGGCGACCCATTGCAGCGAGCGTTCGATGAAGTCGGCTGGCTCGTACATGATGTCAGCGATGCCAAGATCGAGAACCTGCTTCGGCTTGAGCATGCGGTTCTGTGCCAACGGGTTGTTGATGATGACGTCGATGGCTTTCTCGGCACCGATCAAGTTGGGCAGGAGATAGGTACCGCCCCAACCAGGAACCAGACCTAAGAAGCATTCGGGCAACGCAATAGCAGCAGCTCCCGACGATATGGTTCGGAAGTTACATTGCAGCGCTGTCTCCAAGCCACCACCCATAGCGGCCCCGTTGACCAACGCGAATGTTGGCACTTTGAAGTCGCCCAAACGTCCCAGTACTCGGTGTCCCATTTGGGCGATCGAGTCAGCCTGTGCGGGATCGGTAATCTTTGGGACCCCGGACAGGTCGGCCCCAACAGCGAAGATGAAGGGCTTACCAGTGATGGCCAGAGCGACGATGTCCTCAGCTTCTGCTGCGTCGAGGGCATTGTTGAGGCTAATCAAACCCAATGGTCCGAACGTATTCGGTTTGGTGTGATCGAAGCCGTTGTCGAGCGTGATCAAGCCGGCTCGACCAGCACCGCCCGGTAGGTCCAGGAACTGCAGTCTGGCGTGAGTTACCACTTCATCACCCAGCAGTGACTCATCGATGGCGAGATCCGCGAAGGTTTGCGGAATCTCGTGCGAGATCGTCTGTTCAGTCTCGGTCATTGTCAGTTGTCCTTTTTGCCGTCGTAGTTCGGGTTTTCCCAGATAACGGTTCCGCCCATGCCGAGCCCAATGCACATAGTCGTGAGTCCATAGCGGACCTCCGGGTGCTCTTCAAACTCATTTGCCAGGTAGGTCATCAGGCGGATGCCACTTGAGGCCAGCGGATGACCCACGGCAATAGCGCCGCCATAGGGGTTCACTCGGGGATCCTCATCAGCGATGCCGAAGTGATCCAAGAAGGCCAGCACCTGAATGGCAAAAGCCTCATTGACCTCAAACAGGCCGATGTCGTCAATGGTCAGCCCGGCCTTGCCCAAAGCCTTCTCCGTGGAAGGAACTGGCCCGATGCCCATGACCTCGGGTTCCACACCTGCGAAAGCGAAAGAGACGAGTCTCATGCGCTTTTGAAGACCGAGTTCATCGGCTACTTCCTCGGCGGCCAGGATGGCTGCAGTTGCGCCATCATTGAGCCCAGCCGCGTTCCCCGCTGTTACCCGGCCATGGGGTCGGAATGGGGTCTTGAGGCTTCCCAAGCTCTCCAGCGAGGTACCTGGGCGCGGGGGCTCATCGGTGGTGGCCAGACCGAAACCGCCTTCGGCAGAGCGAGTGGCCACGGGCACCAGCATCGGCTGAATCTTGCCATTGGCGTAGGCCTTAGCAGTTTTTTCCTGTGAGGCCACGGCGTAAGCATCTGCCCGATCTTTAGTCAGATGTGGGAAGCGATCGTGAAGATTCTCAGCGGTTTTACCCATCAGCAGAGCTTCGGGGTCGACCAGCTTCTCAGCCAAGAATCGAGGGTTCGGATCGACACCCTCGCCCATGGGATGGCGTCCCATGTGTTCGACCCCACCGGCTAGAGCCACGTCGTAGAGCCCCGCCATGATGGGTGCCGATAGCGAAGTTACGGAGGTCATGGCACCGGCGCACATTCGATCCACGCTGTATCCAGGGACTGAACGAGGTAGGCCTGCTAGCAGTGCCGCAGAACGACCGATGGTGAGGCCTTGATCGCCGGTTTGCGTAGTTGCCGCCACGGCAACGTCATCAATACGCTCGGGCGGTAGCTCGATATTGCGGCGAAGCAGTTCGCGGAAGACGTTAACGACTAAGTCGTCGGCTCGCGTCTCAGCGAAAATCCCCTTCTTTCCAGCCTTGCCAAATGGGGTGCGAGCCCCATCTACGAAGTAAACTGATCGGACTTCTCGGGTCACAATGACTCCCATTCACCGGGGGCGCGGAATAGCGCCCAGCGGACTTTGCCCAATATTACTCGCCGGTAACCGCATGCCGTTAACCCCCTCTATGGGTTAGCAGATTGCAGCGTTATTGGGTGGGGAGAAATGTATCCGAGTGTGTGATTCTCACCGTTCTTGGCGTGCTTGCCGGCCATCGTCACCAGTAGGACCTAGTCCGGAACTAGCCACGACTCAGAGACGACCGGAAGCACTAGGTCCAGTTGCCACTCTCGGGCTCCCTGATCCATCAAATGATCGGCGATTAGTTGTTCGTCTACCGGGGTCCCGACGTATTCCCAGATCAACGAACGCACGGCGTCGGGGCTGATCAAGACCTCATGGGCGATACCCAGTTCGTCAGCTCGAGCAGATACTGCTTCTCGGACTGGACCCAATAGTCGGGCAGCTTCCGGTCTACGTTGGCTCCAATTGCGATGGTGGGGGATCCCCCCAACGAGTCGTAGTGGTGGCAGTTCGTCCTCGGGTAACTGTCTTGCTCTGACGATTGCGCGCCACCAATTTGGTAGTGCGCGTCGTTGATTCTTAAATTCCGGAAGTTCCTTTAGCTCGGCCTCATTTACGGGGGCGGCCTTCACTGCCGCCGCAACGGCAGGGTTGGGCAGGATCCTGCCTGGGGGTTGATCAGCACGCTGGGCGATCTGATCCCTTTCCCGCCATAGCTCTCGTGCTATGGCCAAGTCTCGAACGTCGGATAATCGGCTGACGCCGGGCAGTCGACGCCAAGGGTCAGGGCGTTCCTTCGGTTGCCATTCAAGTAGGTAGTCAAATTCCTGTTCAGCCCACTGCCAACGTCCAGAATCTTGCAGCATCTCAGTCAGCACTGCTCGTAATTCGAGGAGAAGTTCAACATCCAGCGCAGCGTAAGCAAGCCAGTTCTTTGGGAGTGGACGGCGAGACCAGTCAGCCGCGCTGTGTTGCTTCGCCAGACCGATTCCAAGCAAGTCTTCGGTCATTCCAGCCAGACCCACCCGCGGTAGTCCGAGCAAACGTCCGGCGAGCTCGGTATCAAAGAGGCTGGGCGGACTAAGACCTAAGTCTCGTAAACAGGGCAAATCCTGGGTAGCTGCATGAAGAATCCATTCGTCGGCGCTCAGTGCTGCGGCTAGTGGGGAAGTGTCGTTTATTGCTGGTGGATCAATGAGGTGAGTGCCCGAGCCTTCCCGACGCAACTGCAGCAGAAAGGCGCGTTGATCATAGCGATGTCCCGATGCCCTTTCGGCATCGACGGCTATCGGGCCGTGCCCCTCTGCGAGTGCGGCAGCCGTCTCGCGCAGACGTGCCGTTGAATCGACAACATCGGGCACCCCATCGGCGGGTTGGGTCATCGGCTCTACAGCTGAGAGCGAGGGTTCCGGCAAGGTTTGAGACCTATCGGAACTAGCGAAGTTAGAAGACTGCGGCATCGAAGAGGGCCTAGGAGATGATCCCGGCCCGGATACAAATCGCCACCATGTGGGCGCGATCACCGGTTCCGAGTTTGCGTCCCACGCGTGAGAGATGGCTCTTCACAGTGAGCGCGGAGAGACTCAGTTCCTCGCCAATCTCCCGGTTGGTATGCCCATCAGCCACGAACTGAACGACTTCAACCTCGCGCTTCGACAGCTCAGGTACTGCTTCACCTGAGGCGGGCCGACGGGGTGCAGTGTGGTCGCGCCCGTCGTGCTGACGCAAGATAATCAAACTACGAATCTTGGAGGCCATGGCTAAACGAACGGTATTTTCGTCGCCACGTGGACTCACTAATACAAGCCGCAGCCAACCTTGTCGACGAAGTTCACGAATGGCCTGCATTATTGAGCCATCTTGCGGTGCGGCTTCAACGACGCATACTCCATGTTCGGTTGCGGACCTGCCTCTAAAAACTGCGTCATTCGCACCGATGGCTTCCAGGATTCGACCGATTCCGACTTTCCGCAGACTGCCAATCCATGCCTGTCGGTGCTCGCTTTGCGGCGAAACGATCAATGCCGCGAGTCGCGAGGGAGGACGTTGAGGTCGCGGAGGGGTGGTGGCGCCCATGGCAACTCCAATCGCCCCTTGTGACGATAGCAATACCTGGACGATCCCACAGCCTGATTGGCTTTATGACGATGGCTAAGCGGGGCGAATGGGGTAGAACGCGCATGACGGACGTTGGCTGAGGTCCGAAGTCGGTCATCGTGGCAGCGCAGTAACCCCAGCTACTGCGGGCTCCAGCCCTGCCATGGTCTCTAGCAGTTGTAACCACACCCTGACATGGTCATCAATCTGACCATCGGTGGGCGTCCACGACGCGCGTACTTCAAGCTCACCGCTCTCCTCACGTCCTGACATAGCCCCATATGGCTGGGACTGAGTGCGCGTAACCGTGCCCCCATAAGCCGCAACGGTCACCTCATGTGTGGCAATGGCTTCTTCTAGCCAAGACCAACCGACGTCACACAGCACCGGGTCTGAGGCCATCTCTGGCTCCAGAGTGGCCCTGGCAAAAATTACGACTCGCCACTGACCCTCCCAGGCATCTTGGCCCTCAGGATCGAAAAGAAGTACCAAACGTCCGCCAGCGGCTTCATCCTCGCCGATCAATACCTCGGCGGTGAGCGCGGCTGCGTGTGGCGCTAGGCGCTGAGGTGCTGGGGCCTCGGTGAGTTCAATCTCGGCGCGAACCTGGGTGCGGCGCACCTGTTCCATGGCGCGTTCGAATACTGCGGGTTGAGTCTTGTCCATCTGCGGCACATTCACAGGCTAGTGCCGCGAAGAGGCAGATCCGGCTCAGCATGGCAGTATTAACTTCCGTGTCTCTTTCAGAATTGGGCGCTGGACTGCCCGAGAACCACCCGCTTCGAGGTCCAACACGGACTTCCCCCTTGGTTGCTGCTGCGCTAGGAGAGTCGGTTGATCGAACCCCGGTCTGGTTCATGCGTCAGGCGGGGCGTTCACTCCCGGAATACCGAGCGACTCGCGGGGATGGGGACATGCTCGAAGCATGTTTCACCACCGAGATGGTCACGGAAATCACATTGCAGCCCATTCGACGACACGGGGTGGATGCCGCCGTTCTCTTCAGCGACATAGTGGTGCCACTGAAGGCCGCAGGTGTCGACGTCACGATCAAGAAAGGTGTCGGACCGGTTATGGGCAGCCCGGTCCGTGATGCAGCGGGAGTCGCTGCCATCGGGGAGCTGGGGGATGTCTCCGCCATAACTGCCGCCGTTCGGCAGTTAACCGCTGAACTAGATGACATCCCGGTGATCGGCTTTTGTGGGGCTCCGTTCACCTTGGCTTCCTATCTGATCGAAGGGGGTCCCAGTCGCGAGTTTGCTCATACCAAAGCGATCATGTGGTCTCAGCCAGAGCTATGGAGTTCTCTGCTCGAACGTCTGACGAAACTGTGTGGACAGTTCCTTCGCGAGCAGATTCTGGCGGGAGCAAGTGCAATCCAGCTGTTCGATTCGTGGGCTGGTGCGCTTTCTCCAGCGGACTACATCACCTCGGTATTACCCCATTCGCGGGCGCTACTCGACTCCGTTGCCGATCTTGGGGTGCCTAGGGTTCACTTCGGTGTCGGAACTGGGGAGCTATTGCCGTTCATGGCAGTTCCCGAGTGCGAGGTAGTCGGAGTTGATCAGCGGGTTTCTCTCGCCACGGGCATCGAGAGAATCGGTTCGAACCACAGCGTGCAAGGGAACTTGGACCCGGCATCATTCTTTGCGGGTGCGGCGGAGGTTCAACGACAAGCAGCTCAAATTGTGCGAGCGGGGGCAGCAGCTCGAGGGCACATCTTTAATCTCGGTCACGGGGTATTGCCTCAGACAGATCCCGACCAGATCACGAGGCTGGTTGAGTGGCTGCACCAGCAGCCTCCCGCTGAAGCCGATTAGGACACGTCTGGGTGATGGGTTTCTTGCCTCTTGTACAAGTGAGGGCCACCTGTGCAAAAGTTAGGTATGACTGTTTCCCCAGCGGGTGCGCCGCGCGAGTCGACCCGTCCTAGTTTGCGGCTCGTGCCTGACGCAACTCAGCCGAGACGTCGGGTGATCGTTATCGGTGGTGGAATAGCGGGTCTGACTGCTGCCCATACCCTGGTGACCGAGTCGCAAGAACTGTTCGACATCACGTTGCTGGAAGGCAGCGCCGAGTTAGGGGGCAAGTTAACGGTCAGCGAGGTTGCCGGTGTACCAGTGGACGAAGGAGCCGAATCGTTGCTGGCGGTCCGGCCGGAAGCAGTCAGTCTCGTTCGCGAAGTTGGCTTGGAACGAGACTTAGTAGATCCCATCACCACGAAACCCTATCTCTGGTTAAAGGACGGGCTTCGTCCAATGCCGCCCAGCGTCATGGGCGTACCTACAGATCTACGGGCACTAGCGGCGGCACGGGTGTTGCCGAACCGATCACTGCTCAAGCTCCCGTTGGAATATCGACGTAGAGCGACCCGATTCGAGAATGACGTTTCTGTGGGTGCCTTTGTCGAATCAAGGCTCGGGCGAGATGTCGTAGATAATATGGTGGAGCCGCTGCTAGGTGGTGTTTACGCCGGTCGAGCAGACGCCTTATCACTTGAGGCCACTGTGCCAGCGCTCTTCAGGGAACTGCAGGACGAGAACTCGCTGTTACGAGCCGCGCAGCGCACCGCGCGAGGAGGCAGCCGACGCGCTGGCGCGCGTCGCGGTCCAGTATTCGCGGGAATTCGAGGCGGGGTCGGGCGTCTACCCGGTGCCGTCGCTGATGAACTGCGACTCTACGGAGTCGATATTTGTACTAACACTTCCGTCCGCTCCGTCCATCGTGTCGATGACGTCTGGCGCGTCATAGTTAACCGAGGCGAGGGTCAAGAAGTATTTACGGCTGAGGATATGGTGCTCGCGGTTCCTCCTCATGTGGCTTCGGGGCTCCTGGCCCATATCTGCCCACCAGCGGCCAATGATCTGGGACTTATCGATATGTCTAGCGTCGCTGTTGTCACGCTGGCTTATCGGGCCGCCGATGTGGCACCTATGTCCGGTTCAGGTTTTCTGGTTCCGCAGATTGCCGGACGAACCATCAAAGCAGCCAACTTTGCGAGTAGTAAGTGGAACTGGATCGCACGTGCCGCTGGCACCAGACAGCAGCGGGATGACGCCTTGGTACTCATCCGCGCTTCCGTTGGCCGCATTGGTGAAGAAGAAGCGCTAGAGCGGCCGGATCGTGATCTGGTCTCCGACGTCCACGCCGATGTTGCTGCAGCGGTAGGAATTGCCACGCCGCCAGTCGACTTTCGAGTCACTCGTTGGCCAGACGCACTTCCGCAATATGCGACCGGTCATGTGCGCAGAGTAGATCGGATCAGAGCGTCACTAGCAGGCATTGAGGGTTTAGAAATCTGCGGAGCCGCCTTCGACGGGGTCGGGGTTGCGGCTGTCATCGGTTCCGCACGGACTGCCGCACGCCAGTTACTGGCCCGTAGCGGGGCGGCATCTGCGACTGCGGGATAGACTGAGAGCGCCATGAGTCAACACAGTTCAGCGGGGCGAAAAGAGAACGTCACCGCACGTCGAGCCCGGGAAATCAACGACGGCGTCTCCTACATGATGATCAGCGTCTTTCGTGCGACATCACCCTTGCCGGATTCGCCGGTCGCCGTCAAGGAAGCGGTGACGTCCTTAGAAGATGTTGAGGTCCGGGGCTGGTACGACGTATCAGGCTTGCGTGCTGATGCGGACGTCATGCTCTGGACGCACGCGCCAAACAGTGATCAGTTACAAAATGCTTATCATGCGTTCCGTCGCAGCGAGGTTGGTCGACAATTGGACCCGGTGTGGTCGCAACTCGCACTCCATCGACCCGCTGAGTTCAATAAGTCACATGTCCCGGCTTTTCTTTCGGGTGAGGCCGCCAAGAATTACCTTTGCGTGTACCCCTTCGTTCGATCTTTTGAGTGGTACCTACTGCCGGATGAGGAACGGCGGCACATGCTGGTAGAGCACGGCCAGATGGCTCGTGATTACCCAGACGTCCGCGCAAACACGGTTGCTTCTTTTGCGCTCGGCGACTACGAGTGGATCTTGGCTTTTGAAGCTGACGAGTTGGAAAGAATCGTTGACCTCATGCGTCATCTGCGAGGATCGACCGCGCGACGACATGTGCGCGAAGAAATACCCTTCTACACCGGTCGACGGCGCGATCCGCAGGACTTAATTTCGGCGCTCGCCTAAATGCCGGCGGCGGTGCTGGCACTGCTCAGCAGCCTATGTTGGGGCACGGGTGATTTTGTCGCGGGAATCCTCTCCCGGAAGCGCTCTGCTTATGCGGTCGCAGGAGCGTCTCAAATCGTCGGACTAGTCCTCATGGCCGTTATCGTCCTCGTGACCGGGGATTTGTGGATTGGCTGGGGCACCTACGTGTGGT
Source organism: Micrococcales bacterium (assembly GCA_002699445.1). Taxonomy (GTDB): domain Bacteria; phylum Actinomycetota; class Actinomycetes; order S36-B12. Next base: position 72,240 of record PAAU01000056.1, read on the forward strand.
GGGCAGCCTTGGCGGGTGTCGCTGGGTTAGGTGGGTTGGTGATGTTCTACTTGGCCCTCGCATCGGGGCGGATGGGAGTGGTGTCACCAATTGCTGCACTGGGGGTGCTTGTCCCGCTAGGGGTCGGCTTGTTGGGTGGAGAAACGCCGACCGGTGTGCAACTGGTGGGAATCCTGATCGCAGTAATCGGGGTGGTGATGGCTAGTGGCCCAGAAATAGGCGGGGCAGCAGGAGTCCGACCCGTGGCTCTTGCCTTGGGAGCGGCGCTGGGTTTCGGATTGTTCTACGTGTTTGTCGCGCAAGGAGCCCAACAGAGTCCCACCATGACGATGTTTGCAGAGCGCATCTGGGCCACAGTGCTCGTTGTTCTTGCCATTTTGCTCACTCGTAAAACTGGGGACCTGCAGCGTGGCGATACCGGACCGGTCCTGTTGGTGGGCACCCTGGATATCGCCGCGAACCTCACCTACAGTCTGGCCGCGGAGGTAGGTCTTCTTTCGATTGTCTCGGTACTCGGATCCTTGTACCCGGTGGTAACCGTTTTGCTTGCCTGGCTGATCTTGAAAGAGCGTCTCGCCGCGATCCAGTACCTAGGGGTCACTGTGGCTCTTTGTGGCGTCGTAGCCATCAACGTTGGCTAACGAGGTGGACCTGCAGCTTTTATAAATCTGCCGCGCTGGGGGTGTGTCGCAGTGACACGGAGTTGATGCAATAACGCAGATCAGTTGGAGTTCCGTAACCCTCACCCTCAAAGACATGACCGAGATGAGAGTCGCAAGTTGCGCAGCGAACTTCCACGCGGGACATGCCTAGCGAGCGATCTTCAATCTCCACCACGGAGTCACCCGCCAGGGGAGTGAAGAAGGAAGGCCAACCACAATGACTGTCGAATTTTGCGTCTGAGCGAAAAAGCTCCGCACCGCATGCGCGGCAATCGTAAACACCCGTTTCCTTATGATCGGTGTACTCGCCAGTGAAGGGGCGTTCGGTACCCGACTGTCGCAGGACTTGGTATTCCTCGGGCGAGAGTATTTCACGCCATTCTTCGTCGGACTTCTCGACTCGGGCTTGCTCTGACATCTCCAACCATCCTTAGGTTGACCTCTACAAGCCTAACTGGCCGATTGGAAAACCGCCTGGCTACGCGGCGGAAACGGACCTCATCCAATCCAAGCTGGATTCCAGTCCGGTCTATTTGCGGTGACGACAACGTTAGTCCGTGATTTTTAATTCTGTGGAGTGTGCCGCGAACGCCAATGAGTCGGCGGATTCAGCGACAGACCTGTCCAAAGACCGCGCTCCGTGACCAACATCAGCCTCCGTGCGGAGGACTACGCAACCACCGACAGTCTTGTGTTGAAGTTCAGCCACCATCTTGCGCCCGTGCATAGGATCCGTTCGAGTGTCGTTGTCGAAAATGACCATGAGTACTGCGGGATAGTTTTCGCCATCTTCGACGTTGTGGTACGGGCTGTAGGACCACAACCATTCGAACTGCTCTGGGTCGGCTGGATCGCCGTACTCCACCGTCCAGGTAGAACCGAGTTGGGAAGTTGTGTAGCGAATCATGTCGAGTAGCGGTGCGGTGCAGATAACGCTGCCGTACAACTCGGGACGCTGTACTAGCGCTGCACCCACCAAGAGACCGCCGTTGGATCCACCACTGATACATAACTGGTCTGGCGTCGTCCATCCTTCTTCAGCGAGAAACTCTGCTGCAGCGTGGAAATCATCAAATACGTTCTGCTTGTTTCCTAGCATTCCGTCTCGATGCCATTCCTCGCCCTCTTCGGATCCACCGCGAATATTTGCAATGGCGTAAACACCACCCGATGCGACCCAAGCTAATGCCAGTGGGCTGTAGGCAGGGGGCAATGGCACACCGAAACCGCCGTATCCATAAAGGATGGTCGGTCGTGGTTCAGAAGGTGTGCTGGTAGGGGAGATGACGTACATGTGCACCTCAGTTCCATCCGCAGAGGTGTAGGCAACCTGTTGAGTTTCAACGTGTGGGATTCGGGCCTGACCGGGAGGTTGCGCCCATAGAGCGGACTCATCGCTGATGGTGTCGTATCGATACACCTTAGGAGGTGTCGTGTGGTCGGTATAGATGTACCAGTTCTCGCTGCCGCCCTCGGGTCGCCCAGTGGGTCCGGCAACTGTCCCGAGACCGGGAACTGAAATGTCGCGTACCAGTTCACCGGTGGTGGAGTCGTACAAAGCGAGCCCCCCGACCGTGTGCCGAGTTCGTTGCAGCACGAGGTACTGATCGGGTCCGTCGGGTCCGGCGGAGAGCCGATAAGAATCCAAGACAGCCTCGGTGTCTTCAGCAATTAGTGAGCGCCAGTGTTCTGGTTGAGGCTGCTCGGGTGAAGCGAGGAGCATTTGACCCCGAGGCGCTTCATGATCTGTCCAGACGAACATGCGCCCATCACGACGTATGTTGATACTTGTCGTCGAGTCACGGCGTTCCACGACAGTTATCAGATCAGGCTGATTCGGACCGGCCGCGTTGAGATCGGCGAGATAGACGTCGTTGCGGGGAGCTGTTCCCTGGGTCGCATAGACCGTGAGCCAGCGCCCGTCCCTAGTGGTGTTGATTGAGTAATAGTTGTAAATACTCAGACCACCGCCAAATATTTCTTCGTCTTCATCAGCGTGTCTTCCGATGCGATGGAATCGCACGCGTCGGTGGAATTGCTCCTCCTCGGAAGGGACAGTGCCAGGAGGCTGACGTCGAACGTAGAAAAATGATTCTTCGCCGGGAAGCCATGCGATGGAACAAAATCGGGTGCGGTCGATTGGGCCGGCGATATCCTCCCCAGTGCTGACATCCATGACCCGCAATACCGACTCTTCAGTTCCCCCGTGGCTCGTTAGATATGCCATCCGGTTGCCCTCCCAGGAGGGGGTGTAACCGTCCAGGGTTGTCAGACCGGTTGGGTCTACGACCATAGGATCAAAGAGAGGTCGCTCGGTGCCGTCAGGATCGATGGTATGCAGAACGGGAAACTGCGCGCCGGGATCTCGTCGTGTGAAGAAGCACCGGTCACCGCGCCAGACGGGTAGTCCGGTGTATCCGCCTGCTAACAGACCTTCAAGTAGTTCAGCAAAGTGATCCCGCGTATGCCAATCACGGCTACTAAGGTCGAAGAGTTCATGCTGTGCTTGATCCCACTGTTTACGCCAATGGGTCCATTGATCGGACTGGTCATCCGGATAAACGCCGGATTCCTCCAGCCAGCGATAGGGGTCCGGCACAGCAGTGCCGTGGTAGTCGTCTGCGAAATCAAGCCGAGGTGCTTCTGGATATCCCTTTTCCACGAACAAGACTTTATCGCTGTCGGCGACCTTGGTGGTGAATCACCGTCAAAGTGACGTGGCTGCGCATAAGTACAGCGAACTGGTCCTTGGGTCCGTACGCTGGCGTTATGGCTGCTCAGGGCGATGGAACAACAGGCGGGAATGCACAGATTACGCACGTCGGCGGGGAAGCGCCGCCAGCGGATTGGCGTAAGTATGTCCGAGTGGGTCTGTGGCTGGTACTAGCCCTGCTCACGGCCCTATTGCTTCTGCGCAATAGCCAAACGGTCGAAGTTGATCTACTTTTCGGCACCTTGGACGTGCCGTTGTTCGTGGCTCTTGGCTTAGCCGTGGTTTTGGGGGCTCTCCTCGGTGGTTCATTCCTCTACTTCGCTGGTAAGCGAAAGAGCCGGGCAGCCGCGAAGACGAAAAAGAAAGATAAATAGTTCGCGGTTATGCAGTTACACGAACTGACCGCCCTCGAACAGGGCGAAGGCATACGTAGAGGTGACTTCTCCGCTCTCGAGCTGACGAAGCATTATCTATCCCGAATTGAGCGACTTAATGCGGTCGTAGGTGCCTTCATTACGGTGACTTCGGACATGGCGATCGCACAGGCGACCGCGGTGGACGAGCTGATCACCAAGGGCGAAGCCCCAACAGATCCGCTGCTGGGTACGGTAGCGCCGATCAAAGACTTGGACCTCGTAGCTGGTGTTCCCTGCACGTTCGGTTCCCAAGCTTTTGAGGACTTTATTGCACCGGTTGACGCTGACTTCGTTACTCGGATGCGATCGAGTGGCTTGGTGATGACGGGAAAGACGAATACGCCAGAGTACGGACTGCCTTGCTACACCGAGAACCTCGTAGCACCGCCGGCAAGAACCCCCTGGGATCTTGCGCGATCGGCCGGAGGGTCTAGCGGCGGAGCCGCAGCCGCCGTTGCGACGGGACTGGCTTCGGTGGCCCAAGGCTCTGACGGCGGCGGGTCGATTCGAATCCCGGCCAGTGTCACAGGACTCGTTGGTATCAAACCAACTCGGGGACGAGTGGGATCTGCGCCCCTGGTCGAATCTGTAGGCGAATTAGCGGTAATCGGACCGCTGGCGCGAAATGTCGCCGATGCGGCGGCCCTCCTGGATACCTTGACTGGTGGATCTCCGGGTGATCCGTTTGTGCTGCCCCAACTACCTCGAGGAAGTTTTCTCTCCGCAGCACGTAAGATGCCCAAACGATTGCGAGTGGGTAGGTATTGTCAGCCAGTCCTGGCAGATACAGCGGTACATCCGGATTGTTTGGCTGCCTATGAATTAGCCACCGAGCTGATGGTCGAACTCGGTCACGATGTAGTAGAGATTGATCGGCCCTTCGGGCCAGACGCGGTAGCGGCCTTCGAAGCAGTGTGGGACGGTGGCGTGGCTGCGTTGCCCTTACCCCCGGAGGCTTTGTCACTCATGCGGCCGCTCACTCGATGGTTGTGGGAGCGGGGATCTCAGCGAACCGGCGCCGATGTCTTTCGCGCGGTGCAGCGTATGCGCGAAGTCAGCCGCTCAGTTATTGATTCGGTGTATTCCTGCGACGTGATCCTGACGCCTGCGCTAGCTGAACCACCGGTATTGGTCGGCGAGTTACGCGAGGATCAGAATCCGGCGGCCGACTTCGAAGCTCAAAAAGCATTCACGCCGTTTACAGCGGTGTACAACATGACGGGTCAGCCAGCATTGACTCTGCCCATGATGTGGAATAGCGCGCAACTGCCAATTGCGGTCCAACTTGTCGGGCGTCCGCGTGAAGAATCCACCATTATTTCACTAGCGGCTCAGTTGGAGTCCGCCCGAACGCCAGACCCGGTCCATGACCTTTGGCACTAGGAGCAGACGTGGTTGACGGAGATCTCGCGCGGCTCGCCAATCTCTACGGCATCGCTCTGGAGTACGTCGATCAGGCTGGTGACCGGCAAATCATTTCCAAACAGACAGTCGTCGCGGTCTTATCCGCTCTTGGAGTTTCGGCCACTACGCCCGAAGACATCGCGAGTTCGATTGTTCAACGGGAGCTGCGTGATTGGCGTCGGGTGCTGCCGCCAGTATGTGTTCAACGGCAATCCGAGGTCGGCCAAGTCAAGGTTCATGTACCGCGCGGACAAGAGCCACGGCTCCGCATTATTACGGAAACAGAACAAGAGTTACCGGCGGTTCGGGTGGATGTTGATGGGCCGATTCGGACTGTGGCCGACGTCGTCGTTTCTGAAATCACCTTTGAAATACCCTCGGGACTGCCGACTGGCTGGCACGAATTGCAAGCGACTTTCGACGGTGGCACCGCGCAGGCGCCAGTCGTCGTGGTCCCAGACCGGATGCCTGAAGTGGAGCGCGAGTGGGGTCCAATGATCCAGCTTTACTCGATGCGTTCAGCGGGTTCGTGGGGGATGGGAGATTTGGCAGATTTGGCGGATTTGGCCACAGCCGCAGGAACCGACTGGGGTGCCGGTTTCGTTTTGGTCAACCCGATGCACGCTCCAGGTGTGGTCGCACCAGTCGAACCCTCGCCGTATCTTCCGGCCACTCGGCGATTCTTCAGTCCGCTGTACTTACGGGTACAACATATCGTCGAATACGAGCAACTTGCCGCAGCTGAACGCCGCCGCGTCGATGCTCTCTTCGAAAGAGTGCGTAAGCTCAACGACAGTCCTGAACTGCTCGACCGCGATGAACTTTGGAGCGCCAAGCTTTCGGCCTTGGAAATTATTTGGGCTAAGGGAATGTCACCCGAGCGAGAAAGCGAATTCCGGGCATTTGTCGGGCGTGAAGGCGTAGGGCTCCAGGATTTTGCACTGTGGTGTGCCCTGAGTGAGGTCCATGGTTCGGACTGGCACGAATGGCCGGAGCCGTTGCGCAATGTCCGTTCGGCTGATGTCACCGCGGAGTTTGCAGAGCTGGAAGATCGAGTGTTGTTTTTCTCGTGGTTGCAGTGGCAGTTGGATCTGCAGTTCACCGAAACCCAAGCGGCCGCGCGATCAGCGGGAATGCCTATCGGGATTATGCATGACCTAGCGGTCGGCGTGCACAGTGAAGGCTCAGATTCTTGGAGCCTACGTGACTTCTTGGTAGGCGACGTCGCAGTCGGCGCACCGCCGGATATGTACAACCAACTCGGCCAAACCTGGTCCCAGCCACCGTGGCATCCGGACGCTCTTGCCGAAGCTGCCTATATTCCCTACCGAGATATGTTGCGCGAGATTCTGCGACATTCAGGAGGGCTGCGCGTTGATCACATCTTGGGCCTCTATCGACAGTGGTGGATTCCGGAAGGGATGAAGCCCTATCAGGGAACTTATGTGGCGATGGATTACGACGCCATGGTCGGAATTCTTATGCTGGAGGCCAGCCGAGTTGGGGCGATGCTCATCGGCGAAGATCTCGGTACGGTCGCGGAATGGATTCGCGAGGATATGCATGATCGCGGGATCCTTGGGGTGGGCGTCCTGTGGTTCCAACGAGACGGCGGTGCTATCTCGGTACCTGAAGAATGGCGTGCTGACGAATTGCTCAGTGTTACCGTTCACGATTTGCCGCCGACCGCGGGATATATCTCTGGGGAGCACATCACTGTTCGATCTGACCTTCAACTCTTGGCACGAGCAGTAGCCGATGAGTGGAGCGACCATGCGACCGAGTTAGCGGATTGGCGGGCCCTTCTCGCTGATCGAGGGCTCTTCCGAGAGGGTGACTCTATTTCCGACGAAGTTGTGGCCCTATATGCTCTTGCGGCGGCCAGTCCAGCCCGCCTCCTGGGCGTAAATTTGCCTGATTTAACTGGTGATAGCCGAATTCAAAACCAACCAGGAACTGAGCGAGAATACCCAAACTGGAGTGTGCCGCTTGGGGACGCCGCCGGGGATCCGATACTCCTACAAGATCTAGTCGGCCATCCACTAGCCAACCGTATAGTCCGAGCCTTGCGAGACGGACGCTGAGACCTTACGAAGCCGAGTCCCGTTGTTGAGCTCGCATTGCCCGAAGGGTGCTGTCGCGACCTTCTGAAACGAGTCGGCGCCCGGATGGGTGGAGCGATTCGTCGGCCAGTAGTTTGTCCGCAGCAGCAACAGTGCGTTGATCAACGAGAAGACGTGGATACAGCGAGGTAGTTATGGCTGCTGCCGTTTCCGGAGTGCGATCTCGCCAAATCTGCGGGATCGCGGCGAAGTAGCGGTCCGCGAAATCGGCGAGTTCTGTCTCCTGCCCAGGTTGTGCGAATCCAGCGATCGTCGCCTCCAATAGCGCATTGGGGAGATCGTGATCTTCCACCATGTCATGCCACGCTTTGATCTTGGCCTCAGCCGTGGGTCGGGCAGCGCGAGCTGTAGCGGCTCTCCTACGGCCGGTCGCGGTGTCGTCACGTTCCAATTCTGACGCAATACGGGAATCCGCATCGCGTCCCGCCGCAGCGAGGGCCAGGACTAGTAGCCAGCGAAGTTCGGTATCGACAGTTATGCCGGACAGTTGTCGGTCGCCATCCAACACTTCAGCGACGGAACGCAGTTGTTCCTCAGTGACTGCAAGTGCGGCGAAGCCCCGTAAGAAAGTTAACTGCTGGTCACTACCATCAGGCGCGGACCCAATGCTTTGCCAGAGTAAGTTGGCCAGGTCGGCCCGATACTCATCCCGATGGTTTGGTGCCGCAAATTGCTCAATCGCCACCTGGGTTTGCCGCAGCAAAGTCTGCACTGCTGCTACGTCCGGCTCGCTGGTGATGCCGGAACGGACGAGAGCGATGAACCGGGAAACGGGAATCTCCGCGTCCCGCGTCATATCCCAAGCCGCTCCCCAGATGAGGGTACGAGCCAGCGCATCGTCCAAGTCGGCGATGTGATCACTCACAGTTTGGAGGGACCGCTCGTCCAACCGGATCTTCGCAAAAGTGAGATCTCCATCGTTCAACAACAAAAGATCTGGCTGCGTCACACCGAAGAGTTCTGGAATCTTGGTGGTGGCGCCTCGAACATCCACCTCCAACTCTGTCGTCTTCTGGAGTCGACCATCAACCAGTGAGTAAAGCCCAATACCGATGCGATGATCTCGAAGTATTGGAGGCAGCCCTGGGGGTGTTTCCGGAGGTTCTTGAGTGATGGACACCGAAGCGTAGCTGCCGTTATCAGCTATCTCTATTACCGGTCGCAGTAAGTTGACCCCACTCGTCTGCAGCCATTGTCTGGCCCACTCAGACAGGTCTCTGCCACTCGTGACAGTCAGATGTCCCAGGAGATCGTTTAGCTCCGTATTACTCCAGGCGAACTCAGCGAAGTAGTTGCGCAGCCCCGAGAGGAATTCATCTTCACCGACCCAGGCCACGAGTTGTTTGAGAGCACTGGCGCCTTTCGCGTAGGTAATACCGTCAAAGTTGACTCGTACGGCATCGAGGTCATACATGTCTGCTGCGATCGGGTGGGTGGAGGGTAGCTGATCTTGTCGGTAGGCCCAGGCCTTTCGCAGCCCAGCAAAGCTGTTCCAGGCGGTAGTGAATCGGGTCGCCCGCACTGACGCGAAAGATGCGGCCCATTCGGCAAAAGACTCGTTGAGCCACAAGTCGTCCCACCATTTCATGGTGACGAGATCTCCAAACCACATGTGAGCCATCTCGTGCAGAATGGTATTCGCTCGCTGTTCACGAGCGCTTTCGGTCACCCGACTCCGAAAGACATAGTCCTCCCGAAATGTCACGCATCCGGCATTCTCCATAGCGCCCGCATTAAATTCAGGCACGAACAGTTGATCGTACTTTCCGAACGGATAGGCGAGCTGAAAAATCTCCTCGAAGAATGCGAATCCTTGTTTGGTGATCTCGAAAATTTCCGCGGAATCTAGGTGTTCGGCCAAGCTTCGTCGACAAAAAAGCCCGAGCGGATAAACGCCACCAGCCCCGTCGTAGCTGTCTCGTTCTACGTGATATGGACCGGCGACTAGCGCCGTAATGTAGGTGGACATCACCGGAGTGGGTGCGAATTGCCAGAGCGAGCGCCCGTCGCCTAGCTGATCAGGTTCGGGCGTGGGGGAGTTGGAGATGACCAGCCAATGGCTTGGAGCCTGTACTGAAAGTTGGAAGGTCGCCTTGAGATCTGGTTGTTCGAAGCAGGCATACATACGTCGAGCGTCGGCAGTTTCGAACTGGCTGTAGAGGTACACCTCGCCGTCTTCCGGGTCGCGGAATCTGTGCAACCCTTCACCGGTATTCATATACGAGCATTCAGCCACTACGGTTACCACGTTTGTGTCGACTAGATCCGACATGTGAATTCGAAAACCATCGAACTCAGCCGTGGACAGCGATACATCGTTAAGCGTCACAGACTCCAGTTGCGGGGCGATTAAGTCTAGCCAAGTGTCGGCAACCGTAGCCTCAAATCGAATCGTGGTGGTGCTTCGGAACGTGTCGGCATCGGGGTGTAGGTCGAGGTCGACCTCGTAGGAAAGAACCCTTATCGCACTGGACCTTTCAGTAGCCTCGGCCCGAGTGATATTGGCTGTATTCATGTGCGCCTCCGGCAACCGATATTGCCATGTGACGTCGATGGGTGCGGCGTCTGGTCTGGCTGGAAGTGATGTAGCGGGCGCTGCCGGTAACCCATCCCAAGCCAATCGGATAGCGATGGGGCTCTAAAGCATCGGGTTGCGGGGTACTTCGCCGCCGAGAAAGGTCGTCTGTTCATTGGTGCTAACTATCGTGCGCAACTGGCGACGGTTGGGGACCCGTGACTGCCACCCTCAGGGGGTGTGATGGGGGTCCGAACATAGGGGATCCCCCACCACATTGAGAGCGGGTGACGGGAATCGAACCCGCACCATCAGCTTGGAAGGCTGAGGCTCTACCATTGAGCTACACCCGCGCGGCCCTCAAAAGTGTAACGGCACAGAGACTAAGGTTAGCCACTGTGGCCCGTACACTGGGCCCGCCGGGGCGTAGCGTAGTGGCTAGCGCGCCTGCTTTGGGAGCAGGAGATCGGGAGTTCGAGTCTCCCCGCCCCGACCAACTAAGGCACGTAAACAAGGGAGACCTGTGAAGAGCGACGTCGAGAACCTGTCCGAGACGCGGATAAAGCTGACTGTCGAACTACCGTTCGACGATCTGGCGGACGCCGTCGAAGAGGCGTACCAACGCATCTCCGATCAAATCCGGATTCCAGGGTTCCGCCCCGGCAAGGTACCGCGCCAAATCGTCGACCAACGGATTGGTCGGGGTGCAGTGCTGGAAGATGTGGTGAATAACACGGTGCCAGACGCCTATGAGGAGGCCATCCGTGAGGCGGATGTTGTTCCGTTAGGTCAGCCTCAGCTCGAGGTTACGGATATTGAAGATGGTGAGAAAATCGGCTTCACCGCAGAAGTTGATATCCGTCCCGAGTTTGAGCTCCCGGAATACAAGGGTCTGAAAGTTGAAGTGGATCCACTCGAAGTGACCGATGACAACGTCGCGGAGGAGCTCGAGAACCTCCGTTCCCGGTTCGGTTCCCTCAACGAGTTGGAGCGGGCCGCCGAGACCGGCGATGTCTTGCTCATCGATGTCGTCGGTGAACATGACGGTCAACCGATTGAGGACTTGTCAGCTCAGGCGATGTCCTACGAGATTGGTGAGGACGGAGTTTTGCCAGGCTTGGATGAGGCCGTACTCGGGAAGTCAGCTGGAGAGGACGCTGATTTCGTATTCACGCCGGAGTTCGGTGAGTACGAGGCTAAGCCGCTAGACGTGAAGGTCTCTGTGAAGGCGGTTCGGGAGAAAGTTTTACCGCCGCTGGACGACGATCTGGCAATGCTGGCCAGCGAATTCGACACTCTTGATGAACTCCGCGGCGATCTGCGCACCAAGTTGGAACGCTCGCTGTTGGCTGATCGAGGTGGAGCGGCTCGCACCAAACTGCAGGAAGATTTGATGACGGTCTTCGATATTCCACTGCCGGAGGGGATCATCCAGTCTGAGGTTGACTCTCACTTCGAGGAACACGAGGAAGCAGATCCGGACCATCGCGCTGAGGTGGAGTCCAACGCACGTGACGCACTAAAGATGCAGTTCCTCATGGACGGCATTGCGGATGCCGAGGACCTGGCTGTGGGTGAAGCTGAGCTCAGTCAATGGCTTGTCATGCAAGCGCCTCGGTACGGCATGGCGCCGGATCAGTTGGCGCAGGCATTGGTCGAAGCGGGTCAAGTGCCTATGGCAGTGGCAGAAGTGCGCCGTAGTAAAGCTCTCGCGGTGATTTTGGAATCTGCTGAGATCGTGGATACCAACGGCGAAGTCATCGATATCTCCCAGTTGAACCCGGATCGTGCCGAAATCGTCGGTGACGAAGCCGAGGAGATCACCGTCGACGAGTCTGAAGAATCTGACGAGGTTTAGCAGGGTCATACTCAAGGTGTGATGACAATATTCGCTGACCGTTACGTGAGTAGTTCTTGAGGTAGCTCATTTGGGCACTTAGGGTGTCGCTATGGGAGCTGGCACGCTAGGTGCGCTGATGGTCGCTGGCTCACTGGCGCTCGGGAGCACCGCGGTGGCTGCGACCGAAATTGTTCCCGGTGAGGGAATAGCCGACGTCGAGCTTGGCATGCAGCAGGCACAAGTTATCGATGTCATCGGAAAGCCAAAGATCGTAAAAAAGGGCCGACATGAGTTTGGGCGGTATAAGACGCTGCGATACGGCGTAAAGGGCCGGAAGCTTACGGTCAACTTGCTGCGCGGACGGGTAATCATGGTCTCAACCGAAAAGAGGTCGGAACTGACGTCGAGTGGTGTCGGTGTTGGTTCAACCAAGAAGCAGGTCCGACGCAGAGTTCCGGGAGTTAGATGTCAATCCGAGCTCGGGCTGTGTCACGTTAATGAGTTCCTTCCTGGTGAGAAGGTGACAACCTTCCATCTCGAATCTGGGATAGTGACCCGGGTCGACGTTGGTACGGTCATCGACTAGCAACTCTTGTGGGACGGATTGTGCCCAGCGCGAAACGGGGCCGCGGCCGACATCGAATTTTGCTGGCTGGCGTTAAGGTCGGTAAGACCAATCTGGATAAGAATCGGAGGCCTATTCAATGGGTCATCGCGACGCAGGGCCATTAGAGCCCATGTCCCACAGCCGGGAGCCCGGCTCACTAGGGCTAGACGACGGAATCTACCAGCGACTCCTGAAGGAAAGAATTATTTTCCTCGGGTCAGTTGTAGAGGATCAAATGGCGAACACAATCGCCGCTCAGATCCTGCTGCTCGCTGCGGAGGATTCGGAACGAGACATTTTCCTCTACGTAAACTCACCTGGCGGTTCGGTTTCCGCGGGGATGGCTATCTACGACACGATGCAGTACGTGCGTAACGACGTCGCCACCGTGGGTATGGGGCTAGCCGCCTCGATGGGGCAGTTTCTCTTATGTGCGGGGGCACCGGGGAAGCGCTATGCCCTTCCCCACGCACGCATCATGATGCACCAGCCGTCTGGTGGAATTGGCGGTACGGCCTCCGATATCAAGATCCAAGCGGAACAGATGCTGTACACGAAGAAGAAGATGGCAGAGCTCATTGCCGAGCACACTGGCCAAGACTTGGACACAATCGAAACTGACTCGGATCGGGATCGTTGGTTTACTGCGGGCGAAGCGAAGGACTATGGCTTCGTTGATCACGTAGTGGCAAGCGCAAGTGACGTTACCGGCGAAGGGGGCACGGCATGACCACCTCGAATATCTCGCAAGGCCCAGTGGGGCGCTATATCCTTCCGGAGTTTCGGGAGCGGGGCTCTGGTGGGATGGAGCGCCAGCACAACCCGTATACGAAGCTGTTCGAGGAGCGAATCATCTTCCTTGGGGTGCAGATTGACGATGCCTCTGCCGATGACGTGATGGCTCAGTTGCTGTGCCTGGAGCAGATGGACAGCGACCGAGACATCTCGGTGTACATCAACTCGCCCGGTGGTTCGTACACGGCCATGACCGCTATTTACGACACGATGCAGTTCGTGAAGCCGCAGATCCAGACCGTATGTCTGGGCCAAGCGGCGTCAGCTGCCGCAGTGCTTTTGGCCGCAGGAACGCCCGGGAAGCGGTTTGCGCTGCCTCATGCTCGAATTTTGATTCATCAGCCTTACTCCGAAGGACAGGGACAAGGCTCAGACATCGAGATTCAGGCGAATGAAATTCTACGGATGCGGACCGAGATGGAAGGCATTTTGGCCCACCACACTGGGCGCACGGACGATCAAGTCAAGCAAGATATTGAGCGAGACAAGATCCTGACTGCAGCAGACGCCAAAGAATACGGTTTGGTGGATCAAGTGATTGCATCGCGCAAGATTGATCCGACCGGTGCCCCTGTTGAGGAATAGGCTGAGTAACGGTCACATCACGAACATGCCCGGAGGTCACGCCGAACCGACACTTCTGCCACGTCGTGGCAGACTAGAGCTGTTGGGTGTACTGCGAGGAGGGGATTGTTCATGGCGCGAGTAGGCGATGGCGGAGACCTGCTGAAGTGCTCCTTCTGTGGAAAGAGTCAAAAACAGGTTAAGAAACTTATCGCGGGTCCAGGGGTCTACATCTGTGATGAATGTATAGATCTTTGCAACGAAATCATTGAGGAAGAACTCACTGAAACTACGAGCACTACGATCGAAGATCTTCCTAAGCCTCGAGATCTCTATGAATTCCTTGATCAATACGTCATTGGTCAAGAGAGTTCGAAGAAGACGCTTTCTGTCGCGGTATATAACCACTACAAGCGACTTCAGTGGGGTGGGCGGGAGCGTCCTCATGATGAGTCAGTAGAACTAGCGAAATCCAATGTCCTGTTGCTTGGGCCAACCGGTTCCGGCAAGACGTTGTTGGCTCAGACCCTGGCTCGCCGGCTCAATGTGCCGTTTGCGATAGCGGATGCAACTGCGCTCACCGAAGCCGGATACGTTGGCGAGGATGTCGAAAATATCCTGCTGAAGTTGATACAGGCTGCAGATTACGACGTGAAAAAGGCAGAGACGGGCATCATCTACATCGATGAGATCGACAAGATCGCTCGTAAGAGTGAGAATCCGTCAATTACGCGAGATGTTTCGGGTGAGGGTGTCCAGCAGGCACTGTTGAAGATCATGGAGGGCACGCAAGCATCCGTTCCGCCCCAGGGCGGCCGGAAGCATCCCCACCAAGAGTTTATTCAGATTGACACTACTAATGTCCTCTTCATCGTGGGTGGCGCCTTTGCCGGGCTTGATCAAGTGATTGAGTCTCGGATAGGTACAAAGCCGATCGGTTTCACCCACCACATGACCGAGGAGGAGGAGTTGGCTGCCGAAGAGGCAGACATCTTCAGCGAGGTTATGCCTGAGGACTTGCTTCGGTTTGGACTTATCCCCGAATTCATTGGTCGTCTGCCGGTTATAACCTCAGTCAGGGCCTTGGATCGAGAAGCCCTTGTCAAAGTTTTGACTGAACCGCGAAATGCTCTTACCCGCCAGTACCAGCGATTATTTGAGCTGGACGGTGTCGACTTGGAGTTCGAGCCTGCTGCACTTGATGCAATCGCTGATCTAGCAGTGGAACGTGGTACAGGTGCACGAGGCCTTCGGTCAATACTGGAAGACATCTTGCTGTTTGTGATGTACGACGTTCCCAGCCGGAAAGACATAGCCAAGGTAGTGATCACCGAGCAGACAGTGGTTTCGCGAGAGACGCCTGTCATGCAACCCCGAGAGATTACACCACGTCGGCAGCCTGATGAAGGCGATTCCGACAGCACAGCGACGGCCTAGAACTGCAGCTAATCTCGCGGCAAATCAACGGGGGCTTTTGACAGGGATCCAACTGTGGTGCCAAATGGTGGCCTCAGACGGGAACAACTGGCTCACTAAAGGCACTGGGGTCTGGAATGTAAAAACCCTCAGGCGGCGGTGGCACTGTGGTAGACAGCGGTACGTCGGCTGCGATCGTTTGAGCCACGTAATAGCCTTCCGGTGGCGCAGGTACGGGGACATTCGACTGCTCGTCCATCGTGGGCCCAGCAGGCAGAAAGAAACCTTGTGGTGCCGGTGGGATCGGCACAGTCGCATCCAGGCCTGGGGATGGCGACACAATCGGCGGCGGTGCATAGCCGGGAATCCGGTCGGGACCAGTGACGTCGGGCTGGAGTAGCCAATCAAACTGCTGCTCGGGGGCAGTTGGCGTCGGAGGCTCCTGCATCTGCGGGCTATGAGTGGCCACGGGAACTGCAGCGGTCACCGGCATTGCTGGATGGGGTGCCGGCGTGGCGAAGGGAGAAGAATCGGGTACCGGGGGAGCTCCCCAAGATACGGGACCGGTTGGTTGTTCACTGCGCTGCTGTGGGTCGGGTAGTGACAGCATGGGATCTTGGCCGCCCAGCGTTCCAACCAGACCAGGGTGAAAACCCGGCACTGGGTGAGTGAGTGGGTAGTTGGGCGCGTTCTCTAGTGCGGGGACAAGAACTTCGGCGAGGCTTTGTTGGTTGACCCACTCTGGCAAAGGCATACCGGGCATGATCGCGATTCCAACGCTTGTAATTTGCTCAGATTGCGGCAAGCCCGATGCCGTCCCAATTGACGCAGTAGTGATCTGATCCGATGGGTGCGTGAGGGTGAAACCGTCAGGTGGCGGGGGGAGATTGGGCTCACCCAGGGCGTCTGGTGCCGTGGGAATGGAAGGACTGTTGGGTGGATACTCTCCGTGACCCCAGTTGCTCATTGTTAACTCCCAAGCCTTCGTAATGACATATTGCCTTATTTGTCGGCACCTTGGGGAGCAATCTTGAACTGTATTTCCTACGCGTCGCTCAAGATGGGAGCACCAACTCCACGTCTTCTACCCTCAGGTGACCATCGTCCTTGACGTCAACCAGGTCGGCGATCCGCCCGGCAGCGGCAAGATCACCTTGTGCGGCACGCACTTTGGCCAGGGATGCCTCTGGACCCGCTATGCGAGCCACGAGAACGTCTGTACGCATGCTCACCTTTGCTTCACTCTTTGCTTTGCGGACTCCACTCAGGATGACACTGGTATCGGTTAAGACACCTGGATCACCAGCGGCGGCGACGGCCAACTCCACTGGTCGAGGCCAAGATTGCGCATGAACTGTCCCTAACTGCCACCAGGACCAGACCTCTTCAGTCACGAACGGTAGGAAAGGAGCAAACAAGCGCAGCAGAACATCCAACGCTTGGCGCAACGCGGCTCGTGCCGAATCTCTACCGTCGGGATCGTTATCATTTCCGGCACGCTGTTTGACCAGTTCGAGGTAGTCATCACAGAAGTTCCAGAAGTAGGTCTCCGTCACTTCCAATGCTCGTGTGTAGTTGTAGTCATCTAACGCGATGGTTGCTTGCTCGACTACTTCGCGCAGGCGCGCCAGCATTGCCAAATCGAGTGGTTGATCGGGCACTTTATTCACCGACACCGGAGCCGAGAGAAGCACGAAGCGAGAAGCATTCAGAATCTTGATAGCTAGACGTC
>PAAU01000057.1 GCA_002699445.1 Micrococcales bacterium
AGGTCAGCGAAAGAGCTGGCGGCCATGAGTAAACTACCGGTCACAGAATTGAGCATTGATCTCTTGCGAGCTGATCAAGATGACCCAGAGTCTCTGGCGGCTGCCCAAGCTCATCTGCGGCTGACGGTCAAGGACAGTAGCCCAGACAATGTGGGCAAGGCCTTCACTGCACCAGCAGTTGAATCAGCTTTGGCCACGTATCCGGGGATGTTCCCAACCGCGGTGCCGACCCCAGGAACGCCTTATGGAGTGTTTTGGCCGACGACGGTGGCCAGTAGTTCCGTTGAGACTGTTGTAGAAATTGACGGGAGTCGACTGGCGTTGACAGAAGGCGACCCATTCCCGCCCGAGGTGGCGATAGAACCGCTCACCGCTCCTCCGATCGAACGGTTCCCCGTCGGTGGGGATTCACAGGTTCGAGTTCCGCTGGGCTGGATCGCGGGTGCGCGAAGTGGTGACAAAGGGGGCAACGCCAATGTGGGTGTCTGGATCCCGGACCCTGTCGAAATTGAGGCGGTAGCGCTCGCCGCTGGCGAGGTTGATGCACTCGTTGACCCATTAGTCCAGACCGCCGAGGACGTCACGCAGCTGTGGAAGATAGACGACGCGCTCGTGGTTGCCGCCGAGGCTACGAAACGAGCTGATCATTCCTACCAATGGTTGAGGACGTTACTAGATCAGCCGGAGTCTGTTGAACGGCTGATTCCCGAAGCTACCGGTCTGGAGATTCAGGTAGTAGCGCTGCCGAATTTACGGGCGGTAAATGTCGTGATCACGGGATTGCTGGGCAAGGGAGTGAGCGAAAATGCGTCGCTTGACCCGCAAGCTAAAGGACTTGGAGAGTACCTGCGTTCCAGGCAGGTATCTTTTCCGCGGGATCTACTCGACGACGATGCTTTGAGTGCCACATGAGCACTTCTCAGACGCGTCAGCCTCGAACTAAACGGGGCGAGCAAACTCGTGCCCGGCTCATTGCGGCAGCTCGTGGTGTGTTTGAGTTACAGGGCTTCGCGTCAACTCGTATGGGCGATATTTCAGCGGCAGCCGGCGTGAGTCATGGGACCGTGTACACCTATTTTCCGACTAAGGAAGATGTCTTGGCGGCGACTCTCACAGAGTCGGTAGAAAACCTTCGTGAGTCTATTCGCACCGGTGACCTTACGGATCCAGTTGAACGGATCAGTAATGCCAACGCTCGCTATCTGGCGGCCTTTGGCGAGAATGCCAAGTTACTTCGAGTAGTCGAGGAAGTAGCTGTTGTGGAAGATAGATTTGCTCGCATTTTAGATGATTTGCGGCGTACCCACGTTGATCGAGTCGCCCAGCAGATCGCCCTGCAGCAGGAGCGTGGCCTCGCCGACCCCGACCTGGATCCGCGTATCGCTGCCGCCTCGCTTTGCGCGATGGTGGAGGGATTTTCTCGACACTGGAGTGACATGGGAGCTCCCGATGATCCTGACGGTCACATTACGTTGACCCGGATTTGGCAGCGTGCCCTAGGACTGTCCGCCCCGAAGCAAAAAACCTACAACAACACACCACATCAGGAGGATCAAGATGCAATTCACATCTGAGCACGATCAGTTTCGAAAGGTTGTTCGCGCCTTCGTTGAGAACGAGATCAATCCATATGTCGATCAGTGGGAGCAGGATCGTATTTTCCCGGCCCATGAGTTGTTTCCCAAACTGGCGGAGATCGGTGCCTTTGGCCTGGAGTACGACGAGAAATATGGCGGGCAAGGAGCCGATCACTCATACACAACGGTTTTCATGGAGGAGCTGGGCTACGCGTGCGACTGCGCTGGAGTTCCGATGGCGATCGCCGTGCAGTCCAGCATGGCTACCCCGTCACTCCACAACTTTGGTTCCGAGGAGTTAAAGGAGAAATACCTGAAGCCCGCCATGCTCGGGGAGCAGGTCTGTTCGGTAGCCGTATCTGAGCCCGATGCTGGATCTGATGTTTCCGGGATCCGAACCAAAGCCGTGCGTGACGGTGATGACTGGATCATTAACGGACGCAAGATGTGGATCACGAATGGTTCGCAAGCTGACTGGATCTGTTTGTTGGCGCGGACCTCAGATGAGGGTGGCTTTGCGGGAATGTCCCAGATCATTATTCCCACTGATGCACCTGGATTTGAGGTCACCCGCACGATCGAGAAGATGGGAAACCATTCTTCGGACACCACGGAGTTGGTCTTCGAAGACGTTAGGGTTCCGATCGCGAACACGATCGGTGAGCCCGGCCGTGGCTTCCAGCAGCAGATGATGCAGTTCCAAGACGAGCGTTTGGTCGGCGCCTATATGGCAACAATGGGTGCTCAGCGGGCGCTGGAGCGGACGATTGAATACCTGCAAATGCGGGAGGCATTCGGAAAGCCGTTACTTGCCAATCAATACTTGCAGTACAACCTTGCAGAGCTTATCGCCGACGTCGACATGATGATCACCTACAACCGGGAAGCTGCCCGTCGCTTCACTCTGGGCGAGAACGTCACCAGAGAGGCGACAATCGCGAAACTAAAGGTAGGAAAACTAGCCCGTAAGGTTGCCGACACAGTAGTGCAGTACCACGGCGGCATGGGCTACGCGGAAGAGAACTGGCCGGCACGTTACCTGCGTGACGCCCGCCTGATCTCGATCGGAGGCGGCGCGGATGAAGTGATGCTGCGTATTATCTCGATGCTTGAAGGGATGGATCGACGGCGATGAGTGAAGTTTCGGAAGAAAAAGTCGTCCTCGAGAAATCAGCCGGTGCTGCAACCATCCGGTTCAATCGGCCAGACGCACGAAATGCGCTCGATCCGGAATCGATGGGATTGCTTGCACAACACTTGGAGACCGCGGCCAAAGCCGACGATATCCGAGTGGTGGTACTAACCGGGACGGGTAACACGTTTAGTGCGGGGGCGGATCTCAAAGCCGCACTGGCCGGTGCCGAGGGTGGCTTTACTAGTAGTGGCCCTGAAGCGATGGCAGATCTGCTCACTCAGATTGCAGATCATCCCAAACCTACGATTGCTCGGGTTCAGGGAAACGTTTATGGCGGTGGCAACGGGCTGGTTGCAGCGTGCGATTTGTCAGTGGCAAGCGATGACGTCAAGTTTGCGTTCAGTGAGGTCCGATTGGGTCTGACGCCCGCCGTGATTTCCGTGGTGTGTCTGCCGAAGCTACGTCCGGCAGACGCAGCCGAACTTTTTCTGACCGGTGAGCGGGTCTCGGCGCAACGGGTTCAAGCAGCTGGCCTTATCAACGCAGCGGTACCGGCCGATGCGTTGGATGGGGCGGTTGACCGCTGGGTTGAGCAGCTTCGACTGGGCGGTCCGGAAGCGTTGACGGGGACGAAAGAACTAATCCGAAGAGTGCCGACGATGTCTCGGGCAGATGGTTTTACACATACTGCGGAACTATCCGGTGGATTTTTCCGATCAACCGAAGCGCAAGAGGGTATGACAGCGCTGTTCCAGAAACGCAAACCAGAGTGGGCAACTGACTAGTCTCACTACCGGGAGGGGTACGCGATTCTCAGGCGAGTGGAGCGACGTTTTTCATTTCCCGGGGCATGTTCTCCCGATTGAGGGCAGAGTGTTGTTGAATAGGGCTGTGGCTAAATCCGTAATGGTGGTGGAAGACGAGCCGGAGATCCGGCTGGTCTTGAGGACTTTTCTTGAAGACGAGGGCTATGCGGTCCTGGAAGCAGACACGGGCGAGAGGGCGCTGAGCCTGGCCTTGGATGAAATTCCAGACGTTGTTCTCGTGGATCTCCGATTGCCAGGGATCCACGGGCTAGACGTTGTGAGATCCATGCGAGCGACCAGTACTGTTCCCATTATTGTGGTCACGGCTCAGGCGGATAGCCATGACGTGGTGGCAGGACTCGAGGCTGGGGCAGATGACTATGTCACTAAGCCCTTTGAGCCCAAAGAGTTGGGCGCCAGAATCAGGGCACAGCTCCGACGAATAGCATCGGAGACGGGCGAACAGCGGCAGGATGTGGTTGCCTGTGGTCCCATCGTCATTCGGCCAGGGACGGCGGAAGCCTTCAAGGATGGGGAGCCACTCGCGCTGTCTCGGACTGAGTTTCGAGTGCTACAGGAACTCATCCAAGAAGGTGGCCGGGTGTTGAGTCGTGATGATCTGTTGCGCCGGGTCTGGGGATACGGAAATGCTGGCGATGGCCGCGTCGTAGATAACCTCATTTACCGGTTGCGAGCGAAAATAGAGGTTGATGCGGCCAAGCCCGAGCACCTAGTGACCGTGCGAGGCTTCGGCTATCGACTCAAACCGTGAGTAAATCCACCCGGGGCCGTTGGATCGGGCGGCGAGCCGGACTGGCGAATCGCGTCGCTTTTGCCTTTTCGCTCATCTCAATGTTCGTGGCCTTGGTCGTTTCAGGTGCGACCTATATCGGGACGAGCGTCTACCTGCTTCAGGAACGAGAAACAAGCGCTCTCAGTCAGGCACAAATCGATGCTCGAATCGTTGATGCTGCTCTCCGTGATGACGTGCGTCCAGGGAAAGCTCTTGATCAGCTGGCGGTCACGGAGGACAACAGCCCTCTGCTACTCGTTGATGGTGATTGGTTCGGCGGTCGATCCGACCTCCCGCCAGAAGAGATCCCGGCTGCGCTGGTCGACGCGGCAACAACAGATGGTGGGGCGCTGCAACGGTTCGAGGCTACTGATGGTGCGGTCTATCTGGGGATAGCAATTTCGGTGGAAGACGCCGTGTTCGTGGACTTGTTCGCATTGCAGACCTTGGACCAGATTCTGGGAATCCTGGGTGCCGTCGTTGTCACTGGCACGATCCTGGCTTTTTTCGTGGGTGGTTTGGTGGGGAAGGCGGCGGGCAATCGGTTACTGCGACCGCTGTCAGATGTTGCAGATGGGGCCCGCCAAATTAGAGCCGGCGACTTGTCCGCGCGCGTGCCGATACCCCCCGATCCAGATATCTCGGCCATCTCGGTTGCATTCAACGACATGGCTGCGGCGGTGCAGAACCGTTTGGAGCGCGAGCGACGATTCTCGGCCAATGTCTCCCACGAACTTCGGTCGCCACTGACCGGGATCGTTGGCACAACTGATCTTCTGGAGCACCGTGTTGAGCAGTTACCAGAGCGCGAGGCTAACCTCATCCGTGCCTTGAGCCCGCAAGTCCGGCGGTTTAGTGCAATGGTGCTTGACCTACTTGAGATTAGTCGCATCGGGGGCGATCAGATTGTTCAGTTGGAGTCCATTGAAGTCGGCCATCTAGTTGATGATCAGCTCACCGCCCGCCACTTGCCGGTCTCACTACGTCAAGGGGAAAACTTCGCGATGATGTTGGACCCGCGCAGATTCGAGCGGATCGTGGGCAACCTGATAGACAACGCCGAGCGTCATGGTGGCGGCGTCACAGGGATCCAGGTGGAACGGGTTGGTCCCCACCTCCGTCTGACTGTGGATGACAGCGGCCCAGGCGTACCGCCCGAAATTTCCGGTCAAATCTTTGAACCTTTTGCGCGCGGTGAGGGAGCTCATCAAGATGGCGCCGGGTTGGGTCTTGCGATCGTGAATGAACAGATCCGGTTACTCGGTGGCACTGTGGAGGTCCTGCAATCGCCATCGGGAGGCGCACGGTTCTTGGTTGAGTTGTCAGATCGGAGTTTGACATGAGAAGACGTATTGCGGTCGTCGTGGCCGCCGCCGCAGTCCTCCTGCTCACTGCCTGCGGAGTGCCTGCGGACTCTCAGCCTCGAGCACTTCCCTCCGATGTACTGGAAGCGTTGAAACCACAAGATCTAACTGATGATTCGGGTGCGGTGGCTTACGAACTGTGGTTTGTTCGCAACGCCGAGATACTTCCGGTGGAGCGTCGCAGCGAAAGTTTAGTCACGCCAGAGGTAGAGCTAGAGCAACTCGAAGCCGGTCCGACCGAGGATGAGCGAGATCAGGGCTTGCGCACGGCATTAGTGCCAGGCTTGGGCGAGACCTCGCTGGCCTCAACAGCGGAATCACGAGATCTCACGGTGCTCGCGGGCACTAAACAGACCGCCGTAGTTTTGGACGATTCGTTTACCGAGTTGCCCAGCGATGAGCAGTTGCTGTTGTTGGGACAGGTTGTCTACACGTTGGCAACGGAAGTCGACGAGTCGGTTCTCTTCGTGAATAGCAGCGGTATCGCGGTTGGGGTACCCCTGCCTAATGGGAAGTTGAGCAGTGGGGCAGTGAAACGCAGCAACTATGCGTCGTTAGTCGCTGACCCGGTAGACCTGTTGGTTGAGCGGTGAGGGTGGGATTCGAACCCACGGCACGCAGTACGTGCACTGGTTTTCAAGACCAGGTCCTTAGGCCGCTCGGACACCTCACCTATCGTATTCAACGATCAAAAACCCATCTATCGACGGTGTCGATCGTCAAGTACTCCCTTAGGATACGGGCTGCCAGATTGGCTGGGCACAGGTGCGCGTGACCGGGATCATTAGACAGCCCAAATACCCCTAATTGCACACTGACTTGGACGAGCCGCACCCGGTTTAGCCCACGCGTCAAAAGAT
Source organism: Micrococcales bacterium (assembly GCA_002699445.1). Classification (GTDB taxonomy): domain Bacteria; phylum Actinomycetota; class Actinomycetes; order S36-B12. The sequence goes on from PAAU01000057.1 coordinate 6,536, forward strand.
GTATTCGATTTGGCTCTGCACTGGCCTATTGAGGCTCTAGCCTGGTCGAGTGAGTGATGAGCAGGAGGACCGCGGCCGACGTGGCCCATTCTCGCGCATCACGAATGCAGCGGCTGGTGCGATAGACGTCAACGACATTGTCGAGCGAGTTGATGTGAATGAACTCATCAGCCGGGTAGACGTCGATGAGCTCATCCAGCGAGTTGATGTAGACGCCGTGATCGATCGAGTCGACGTCAACGAAGTGCTCGATCGGGTTGACCCCGACCGGTTGTTGGATCGGGTGGATCCCAATCGGCTCTTAGACCGTGTGGACCCGGATCGGTTGCTGGATCGGGTGGACCCCAACCGGCTCATGGACCGGGTTGACGTGGATCGGCTTATGGACCGAGTCGACGTCAAAGGCTTAGTAGACCGTGCGGGTGTGGCCGATATCGTGGGAGATACCACCGGACAGATGGCCGGATCGCTGTTGGATGCTGCCAGACGACAAGTAGTCGCAGTCGACGAGATCGTTGGCAGAGTCGCCTTCAAAATTGTTGGACGTAACCCCGACAAGGTGCCGGAAGGGCCAGCCAACTTGGCGTCCACTTTCTCTCCCGATGAAAAGGGTCGGGGTGTAGTGCAAGGACATTACGCCGGACCGGTGAGCCGACTCCTGTCCTTCTTTATTGATGTATTCACGGTCTTTGGGCTCTACACGGTAGTTAGTGCCGGGATTGTTTTCTTCGTTAACAACATCCTGCAAGTCCAAGTCCAAACAGACTCCCTGCCGATATGGGCGACAATACTGAGTTACCTGGTGTGGGTATTCAGCTACGTATTTGTCTCGACTTTGCTCTTCGGGCGCACCGTCGGGAAAGGAATCCTCGGCTTGATGGTGGTTGATAAGGACGGCAGTCCCGTCTCGGCGAAGGAAGTATTGCTTCGGGTGATCTTTTTCCCGCTCTCTTTCGTCTTTTTCGGGATTGGTCTTTTAGGAATTGTCTTCGGTTCCGAACGACGAGCCTGGCATGACAAAATTGCTGGTACCGCGGTTGTATACGACTGGGGTCGCCGATCAGCAGCGCTCCCGGCTCCCTTAACAAGCTGGATCGAACGTAAATCAGGAGAGAGCTCCGCCCCGCAGCACTGACTCCGCGGGCCAGAGGTCGATAGGGTGCAGGCATGAGCGTAACTAGAGTTGCATTTCTCACGGCCGGCGGCTTGGCGCCCTGTCTCTCCACAGCGCTTGGCAATCTCATCAAGCGTTATACGGCGGTGAATCCCGAGATTGAGCTGGTCGCCTACCTCGACGGCTACCAAGGTTTGCTCCGCGGCGAATCCATCAAGATCAGCAATGAGGTTCGAGAACGAGCCGATCTCCTCACGCGCTTCGGCGGAAGTCCGATAGGGAACAGTCGGGTGAAGCTCACTAACGTTGCCGACTGTGTTGCTCGAGGGCTCGTCGAGGAAGGCCAAAACCCGCTGCAAGTAGCAGCCGAACAGCTGTCCCACGATCAGGTGGATGTTCTCCACACCATCGGCGGCGACGATACCAACACCACCGCAGCAGACTTGGCTGCGTTTCTGCATGAAAATGACTATGAGTTAACTGTTGTGGGGCTTCCCAAGACGATCGACAACGACGTCTTTCCCATCAAACAGACCTTGGGGGCGATGACTGCAGCCGAGCAAGGCGCACTGTTTGCTCGAAACATTGTCGCGGAGCATGGAGCCAACCCTCGGGCTCTCATCATCCACGAAGTGATGGGACGAAACTGCGGTTGGCTGACCGCAGCTACGGCACGTATGTATCGGCAATGGTTATCTGAGCAAGAATGGGTGCCGGACATTCTGTTGGATAGGGAGCGGTGGGATGTGCACGCCGTCTACGTGCCTGAAATGGAACTCAATATTGCCGAAGAGGCGCAGCGACTGCGCGGTCTCATGGACCGAATCGGTAACGTGACGATTTTCCTCTCTGAAGGCGCTGGCGTGGAGCAGATCGTGGCTGAGCTGGAATCGACCGGCCAAGAAGTCCCAAGGGATGCGTTTGGTCACGTCAAGCTAGACAAGATCAATCCGGGCTCTTGGTTCGGTGAGCAGTTCAGCGGAATGATCGACGCGGATAAGACCCAGATTTGGAAGAGCGGATATTTCTCGAGGGCCGCACCGTCAAATGCTGCCGATATAGAGCTGATCGGTAGATGCGCGGATGTGGCGGTTGACTGTGCTCTCCGGGGAGAGAGTGGGGTCATCGGGGAAGACTTCGAGCGGGGCGATGAACTCCGCGCAATTGAGTTCCCTCGGATCAAGGGCGGCAGACCTTTTGATATTGACGAACCGTGGTTCGAGGAGCTGTTGGCTGATATTGGTCAGCCGAAGGGCGCCAAGTTGGAGACAGGCCACTGAATCTTCCAATCGCGGAACTTCTGACCGAACTGGGTATCGGAATCGTCGTCATTATCGTCCTGTCGGCGGCCATAGGTATTTGGGCGGTGCATTGGCCGAAGACCTGGGTCGATCACGATATCGGTTTATTGCATATGAGGAAGTGGGACTCACTCTCAGGCTACGAGCGGGTGGGGATCCTCTGGTGGAAGCGCAACTTTCCCGAAGGAGGTAATTGGGCCGGTGGAAAGTCGAAGAATAGACTCCCGGATCTCACAAATGTCTCGGCGATCGACGGCTACATTCGGGAAACTCGTCGGGCCGAGTGGGTGCATTGGCTGTCGTGCCTGACCTGGGTGCCGACAGTTTTCTTTGCTACCTGGTGGATTGTCCTCATTCTGGCGGTACTGACCATCATCTTGAATGGAATTCCGATCGCGATATTGCGATACAACCGGAAGCGACTGTACGGGGTTATCGCGGAGCTTGATAAGGACTAGGCAGTCAGAGCGAGTGTGAGGCTAATCGACGTCTTCCATACGAAAACCCAACTTTAAGGTGACCTGGAAATGATCGACATCGTCATCGCGCACATATCCGCGAACTTGGGTCACCTCGAACCAGTCGATATGCCGAATTGTCCGTGAGGCTCTGGAGAGCCCATTTCTGATTGCTTGATCAACACCATCTGGGCTCGTGCCCACGATCTCGCTGAGGCCATAGGTGCGGTTGGGCATAGTTTCCTCCGGTTTGGGTGTCGTCCTTCACATTAGAGAGTTGAGAAGGACTTCGCTCGATCTTCTGCAGGTGCACCAGACCTCGTCAACTAAATCGCCGATTAGTTGGTCGGTTAGCCGCGGCAAAACCAGAGAGTGCACTCTAGTCGAACGCCCACCCGGACAAGCGGGGCAGGCGCTCAACGTTGGCGGAGATGGAGGGAACCGTTGGACGCTGTCGCGTCCTCCTCCCAAATCCCACGAGTGTAATGAACGTCGAACGCCCACCCGGACAAGCGGGGCAGGCGCTCAACGTTGGCGGAGATGGAGGGATTTGAACCCTCGAGAGGTCTTAAAACCTCAACCCGCTTAGCAGGCGGGCGCCATAAACCAGACTAGGCGACATCTCCACGCCACTAACGAACTAGTGACGGCAATAGGGTACCTGAATCGTTTTTCTCCCCCTAGGCTGGCGAAGTGATTCAGCTTCCCGTCCCTTCCCGGATCTGGCATCCGGAAGCAGGCCATGATCGAGGACGCACCCCTTACTTCGAGGGGTGGTACGTGAAGTTGGTCAGTCGCGATCGACGATTTCGGATGGCCATCATCCCTGGCCTATTCCGCTCCGAGGAGGGTAAAGCCGAAGCCTTTGTTCAAGTTCTCGACGGGGCCAGCGGCCGAAGTTGGTATATCCCTTATCCCGCCGACGAGTACCGGGCAGCCACGGATCGATTCGGAGTGCAGGTAGGGCCAAACCGATTTACGGCCCGAGCAGCCGATTTGGACTTATCTGCGGATGGGCTTCGGCTGCAGGGAAGAGTCCATCTCACCGACGAACTGGATCGTTGGCCGGTCACGCCGCGGTCGCCGGGAGCGATGGGCTGGTACGCCTATGTGCCAGCCATGGAGTGTTATCACGGCGTTGCGTCTTTTGGTCATGGGCTGGCGGGCTCGCTGAACTTTGACGGTGTGAGAGTTGACCTGACGGGGGGCCGGGGATATATCGAGCAAGACTGGGGTCAGGCATTTCCCTCGGGCTATGTGTGGATGCACTCCAATCATTTCGACGATCCAGCGATCTCACTGATGGCGTCAACGGCGCTCATTCCTTGGCTGCGGGGCACCTTTCGTGGGTTGCTGATCGGTCTGCGCACTGGATCTGATTTCTATCGCTTCGCTACCTATAGTGGTGCGCGGACCGATGAACTACACATCGATGACGAACATGTTCGGCTTAGAGTCAGTGA
>PAAU01000058.1 GCA_002699445.1 Micrococcales bacterium
AACATCATGTTTCCACCGGGTCTACCTAAGCCGTTGTACATACTGTTAACGCCGATTGAACTAATCTCGAATCTCTTGGTTCGCCCGTTTACTCACAGTGTTCGATTGTTCGCCAACATGTTTGCTGGCCATCTCTTGCTGGTCACGTTCAGCGCTCTGGCCTGGTTCTTAGCCTCGGCATCTCTATGGCTCCTTACGTCGGCGCTATCTTTCACGGTGGTCACCGCCCTCACTGGTTTAGAGCTACTGATTCAGGCGTTACAGGCTTATATCTTCACGCTACTGACAGCTGTCTATATCTCCGACGCTTTGAGCGGAGAGCATTAACGGTGAATCCAATTGAATAAAGCGTTAGTACTACGTTCTGGTGGACAAGCCGCCGGACAACAGGAAAGGGAATGACTATGACTCTGCTGGCAGAGGTGACCGGAAGCCTTCAAATTCTTGGCTCGGTCGGCTATGGACTTGCGGCGATTGGCCCAGGTATCGGCATCGGCATTATTTTCGGCCAGGGTGTGCAGGCCATCGCCCGACAGCCAGAAGCCTATGGCGTGATCCGACAAAACATGTTGCTTGGTTTCGCGCTGGCAGAAGCGCTAGCGCTTATTGGTTTCGTAGCGCCATTCGTGTTCAGGGCCTAGTTCGATTCCAGCGAGAAAGGAGCGCTCATGAGCCTACTGACTTCAGGGGTTTCAGCAGCCGAGGGCGGCGAGTCACCTGCCGTGCTTTCGGTTCCACTAGACGAATTTATTATCGCAGTGCTAGCGTTCTTCATCGTCTTTGGGTTGCTCGCTAAAGTCGCCCTGCCAAAGATAAAAGAGACGCTGGCGGAGCGGACTGATGCCATTGAAGGCGGGATAGAGCGTGCGGCGAAAGCTGAGGCGGAGGCTCAGGCGCTCGCCGAGCAGTACCGAGAGCAAATCTCGGGTGCACACGATGAGGCCGCGGCCATACGAGCCAAAGCAGAAGATGATGCCAGGACAATTGTTGCTGACGCACGTCAGCAGGCGGAAACAGAGCGCTCCACCATCGCCGCTCGCGGCGAGGCGCAACTAGATGCCGAGCGGTCTCAGACTCTGGCATCATTGCGGCAAGATGTGGGGGGTATGGCTGTGGATCTCGCTGGTCGCATCGTAGGTGAGACGCTTTCGGATGACGCTCGCTCACAGGCTGTGGTGGATCGCTTTATCGCAGATCTCGAGGCGGCACCCGCGGAGTGGCGCAGCTGATGATCGGAAGTTCACGCACCTCGATTTCCCTGGTTAGGGAAGAGATCAACAGCGAGTACCAAAATCCGGCACTCGCTGATGCAGGGCGTGGGTTACTCCAGGTTGCGGACCTTCTCAGTAGGGAACGGCTGCTCCGCAGCTCACTCGCCGATTCCGGTCGGTCGGCTGCGGATCGTTCCGCGGTGATCGATCAAGTCTTGGGTGATCGCACCAATGACCTGGCGCGTAAGTTATCGGGATACCTTGTTGCCCAGCGATGGTCTTCGGAGAGCGATCTTGTCGATGCCTTCGAGATCGCGGGTGCACAGGCGCTCTTAGCTGCCGCAGAGACTGATGGGCATCTAGAACGAGTTGAGGATGAATTGTTTCAGGTTGGCCGTGCGCTAGTAGCCGATGGTGAGTTGCAGTTAGTGCTGTCATCGCCGGCTATGAGTGCGGAGTCCAAGCAAGCGATTATTACCGACCTGCTTTCCGATAAGGCGGACCCGGTGACTATCGAGTTGTTGAGCTTCACCGCCAGCCACCTACGCGGCCGTCGGCTCGAGCAATCAGTCGATACATTGTCCCGCCTGGCAGCGGAGCGCCGCGACCAGATGGTAGCCGTGGTAACCGCAGCTGAGCCGTTGTCAGCCGATCAAGAAGGACGCTTGGCGGCAGCGCTGGAACGAATCTACGGCAGCGCCGTAAATCTAAACATCGATATTGATCCCACGTTAGTGGGTGGGATCACCGTAAAGATTGGCGATGAGGTCATTGACGGCAGCATCGCCAGTCGTATAGAGACAGCACGACGCCGGCTTGCCGGTTGACCGACAGCGCCACGCGCCGAAGAGAGAAAGCGAGTCACGATGACTGAGCTGACGATTCAGCCCGACGAAATCCGGGACGCGATCCAGCGGAATCTTGAGACCCTAGAAACAGGGAACCCTCGAGATGAAGTGGGTCGAGTACTCGACACCGGTGATGGCATCGCCCACGTCGAAGGCCTGCATTCTGCGATGACCAACGAATTGCTGGAGTTCAAGGGAGGCCTCAAAGGTCTCGCGCTGAACCTGGACGTTCGAGAGATTGGCGCGGTTCTCCTGGGAGACGGCGATGAAATCGAAGAAGGTCAAGAGGTCCGGCGTACCGGCGAAGTACTGAGTGTGCCGGTCGGTGACAACTTCATGGGTCGAGTCGTCGATCCGCTGGGCGCCCCGATTGATGGTCTCGGTGAAATCGTTCCCGAGGGCCGTAGAGCCCTTGAGGTGCAGGCTCCCAGCGTGGTCCAGCGGCAGCCGGTAGAAGAGCCACTGCAGACCGGTATCAAAGCAGTGGATGCCATGACCGCAATCGGACGCGGGCAGCGGCAGTTGATCATTGGTGACCGCCAGACTGGCAAGACCGCAGTGTGCCTGGACACGATCATTAACCAGCGCAAAAACTGGGAGAGTGGCGATCCCAACAAGCAGGTGCGTTGCATCTACGTTGCCATCGGCCAAAAGGGATCCACTATCGCAGGCGTGAAAGGCGCGCTGGAGGAGCATGGTGCGATGGAGTACACCACCATCGTGGCTGCACCAGCATCTGATCCGGCAGGGTTCAAGTATCTTGCTCCCTATACCGGCTCGGCGATTGGCCAGCACTGGATGTATCAAGGCAAACATGTGCTTATCGTTTTCGATGACCTCTCGAAACAAGCCGAAGCGTATCGAGCGGTTTCGCTACTACTGCGACGCCCGCCAGGCCGTGAAGCCTACCCGGGTGATGTCTTTTACTTGCATTCCCGGCTACTAGAGCGTTGCGCGAAGCTGAGCGACGACATGGGTGGTGGATCAATGACAGGTCTGCCGATCATCGAGACCAAAGCTAACGACGTTTCCGCATACATTCCCACTAACGTCATCTCGATCACGGACGGACAAGTCTTCCTAGAGTCAGACCTCTTCAACTCAGGTGTTCGACCCGCGATCAACGTTGGTATCTCGGTCTCTCGTGTCGGTGGCGCCGCCCAGCCCAAGGCGATGAAGAAGGTCGCCGGTAGTCTGCGGCTCGACCTGGCACAGTTCAGGGAACTTGAGGCGTTTGCCGCATTCGGCTCAGATCTAGATGCGGCTTCCAAGGCGCAACTGGAGCGTGGTGCTCGACTCGTTGAACTCTTAAAGCAGCCCCAGTTCGAGCCCTACCCAATGGAAGAGGCGGTTGTTTCGGTATGGGCCGGTACCTCAGGCGGTCTGGACGATGTTCCGCTGGAAGATGTCCGCAGATTTGAAAGAGAATTTTTGGACTTCCTGGGTAGAGACCATCAAGAAGTCATGACCACTATTCACGACAGCGGTCAGTTGTCAGATGAAACGGTGGACTCGCTCGACGCTGCTTTGACAGATTTCAAGAATCAGTTCCGTACTAGTGAAGGCACTATCTTGGGGCAAGAGGCTGAAGTGGAAGCGATCGATGAAGAAGAGATCGACCGGATGGCCATCACCAAGAAAGTTCGCAAGGGCTGATTAGATATGGGCGGCCAGCAGCGGGTGTTCCGCCGGAAAATCCGGTCGGTGCAATCCACAAAGAAGATCACCAAAGCGATGGAGATGATCGCGTCATCGCGCATCATCAAGGCGCAGCGACAGCTTGAGGAGGCAGCGCCCTACACCCGTGAACTATTCGCGGCCATCAGCGCCGCCGCTTCGCACGCAGCAGGTGTCGAAAAGCACCCGTTGACTGCGGAGGCGCGCCTCGAAAATAGGGCGATCTTCCTGGTGGTAACCGCAGACCGCGGTCTGGCGGGTGCTTACTCCATCAACGCTATTCGCGAAGCAGAAGGACTCACCCGGTACCTCGTTGACGATCGTGGCTTCGAGGACGTTATCCCTTATGTGATTGGCAGAAAGGGAGTGGGTTTCTACAACTTCCGGGAGCGCGAGATTGGGGAATCATGGACTGGTTTCTCCGATCAGCCGACTCTTTCTAGCGCCCAGGAAATTGCGAAGGCCCTGCTGGATCGATTCCTGCTGCCGACCGAAGAGGGTGGGGCTGACGAAATCCACATCGTGTACACCCACTTCGTGAATATGGTTACCCAGGAAGTCCGGGTCCGACGAATATTGCCGGTGGAAGTCATAGAGGAAGAGGTAGATGTATCGGAAGGCCGGATTGGTAGCCCCGATAATCAAACGGGTGATGATAAGCCCTACCTGCCGCTGTATGATTTCGAGCCATCTGCCAACGCGGTGCTAGATGAGCTTCTACCCCGATATGTGGAGAGCGCTGTCTACACAGCACTTCTGCTCTCCGCGGCATCCGAGCATGCGGCTCGACGCAGAGCCTGTAAATCGGCTACGGACAATGCCGAAGAACTAATCAAGACTTACGTCAGACTCGCAAACCAGGCCCGACAGGCCGAAATCACCCAGGAGATCAGTGAGATCGTCGGCGGAGCCGACGCACTGTCCTCCGCCACTGCAGGAAGCTGAGGGAGGGCATATGACTGCCGTCATCGAGGAAGTTGTTGCGCAGGGAGGCGGCGTTGGTCGCGTAGCTCGGGTTACCGGGCCCGTTGTCGACGTGGAGTTCCCAGTCGAATCCATGCCAGAGCTCAACAACGCATTGAAGGTTACTGTTGACTTTGGCGGTGACGAGGACACCGAGGGTGAAGAGGCTCGTATTCTGACTCTCGAGGTAGCCCAGCACATTGGCGATAACTTGGTGCGAGCAATCTCGATGCAGCCGACCGATGGTCTGGTCCGTGGTGCTGAGGTCCGGGACACCGGTGATTCGATCACTGTCCCAGTCGGCGACTCGACTCTGGGACACGTGTGGAACACCTTGGGTGAGCCACTAGATATCGAAGCTGGAAAGCTCGATATCAGTGAACGTTGGGGAATCCATCGGCCTGCTCCTTCTTTCGATCAGCTTGAATCCAAGACCGAGGTGTTCTGGACCGGGATCAAGGTCATCGATCTACTCACCCCCTACGTCAAGGGTGGAAAGATTGGATTGTTCGGTGGTGCCGGTGTAGGGAAGACGGTCCTCATTCAGGAAATGATCTACCGCGTAGCCGAGAACTTTGGCGGTGTTTCTGTGTTCGCCGGAGTCGGTGAGCGAACACGTGAAGGAAACGACCTGGTCGGTGAGATGACTGAGTCGGGGGTCATCGACAAGACAGCTCTTGTGTTCGGTCAGATGGATGAGCCACCCGGTACTCGGCTTCGCGTCGCTCTCGCGGCTCTGACGATGGCTGAGTACTTCCGAGATGAGCAAAACCAGGATGTGTTGCTGTTCATCGACAACATCTTCCGATTCACCCAAGCTGGCTCAGAGGTATCCACATTGCTCGGTCGGATGCCGTCGGCTGTCGGTTATCAGCCGACTCTGGCTGATGAGATGGGTCAGTTGCAGGAGCGAATCACCTCGACGCGAGGCAACTCAATTACGTCACTACAGGCCATCTATGTTCCTGCCGATGACCTGACTGACCCGGCGCCTGCGACCACCTTCGCGCATCTGGATGCGCAGACGGTGCTATCTCGGCCGATCTCGGAGAAAGGCATTTACCCTGCGGTTGATCCGCTCGATTCCAACTCGCGAATCTTGAATGCGGCCACAGTCGGTGAAGAGCACTACAACGTTGCCGCTGAGGTAAAGCGGATTCTGCAGAAGAACAACGATTTGCAGGACATTATCGCGATCTTGGGTATTGATGAGTTGTCCGAAGAGGACAAGATCCTGGTCAATCGCGCTCGACGTATTGAACGATTCCTGTCGCAAAACATGTTCGTAGCTGAGGCCTTTACAGGTCAGCCCGGTTCCTTCGTGAAGCCAGAGGACACAGTGGCTTCGTTCAAGGCGCTCGTTGACGGGGATTATGACCATATCCCCGAGCAAGCGTTCTTCATGTGCGGCAGCATCGAAGATGTTGAGCGAAATGCTGCTGAGATGAAGAAGGGCTGACCGAGATGGCAGAACTCACTGTCAGCGTTGTCTCGCTGGAACATCCGGAATGGGAGGGTTCAGCGAGTCAAATCGTAGTGAAAACTCTTGAAGGTGAGATGGGAATTCTGCCAGGGCACGAACCCGTTCTAGCCACGCTTGCTCAAGGGCCGATTCGGATAGATCCGGTCGATGGCGATCCCCTGTTTTTCGCAGTTCATGGTGGTTTTTTCTCCCTCGACGCGAACCGTGCGATCATTTTGGCTGATGTTGCCGAGACTGCGGCTGAAATTGATGTAGCACGCGCTCAAGAGGCAAAGGCCAAGGCCGAACAAGCGGACGATGAGGATCTTGAGGCTGCTGCAGCGCTGCGAAGGGCGGAGACGCGCCTTCGGGTTATCGAGATTGCCGAGTAGCTCTACCTCGGACGCTTCCCAGTGAGGTGAATGGCAGGGCTTACCCCCCTGGCTGCCAGAGGACGTCTTCTCCGTCATTAGCCACCCGGGCGAGGATGAAGAGCAGATCTGAGAGTCGATTCAGATAGCGAGCAGTCAGCGGATTCATCGATTCGCCGTGTTCGTCCAAGGCGGCCCAAACTGCTCGCTCAGCGCGTCGGGCCACAGTGCGAGCGACATGAAGGGTGCCGGCACCTGGCGTTCCGCCAGGTAAAACAAAGGAGCGCAGGGGTTGTAATCGGTCATTAAAGGCGTCGCACCACCCTTCGAGCCGGTCCAAGTATTCCTGCGTGATCCGGAGACGGCTGTCTTCGGGAGCTATCGGGGTGCATAGATCAGCACCCACATCAAACAGGTCATTCTGAATGCGCAGCAACACTGCCACGACATCCGGCTTCAACTCTCCCAAAGCTAAGGCGACACCTAGATGTGCGTTCGTCTCGTCCACATCAGCATAAGCCTCGAGGCGTGAGTCGTTTTTTCCAGTTCGAGACATATCACCCAAAGATGTCGTGCCGTCGTCACCGGTTCGGGTATAAATGCGGGTTAAGTTGACCACGTCCATACTGTAGTGCCTGTCGTAATCACTGCACTTCGCGTGGGTTGCGAGGTTTGCCGTGTTTCAAGAGGTAATCTTTTGGAAATAGATACCTAGTGTCGTACTCAGTCCGTAATCCCAGTACAGGAGTGCCTAGTATGCCTGCCGTGGATGCCTTTCGAATCGAGGGTGGTCACCCGCTCTCGGGTGAGGTTCAGGTTGTTGGTGCCAAAAATTCGGTTTTGAAGTTAATGGCGGCCGCCTTGCTGGCGGAAGGACGGTCTGAACTCACAAATGTTCCACGTATTAGTGACGTGGAAATCATGGCGGAACTCATCATTCGGCTGGGTTGTGAGGTGCACCTGTTCCCGGAGGAACGTCGGCTCACCATCGACGTCCCGGAGGTACTACAGCACCGTGCTGACTACGACCTCGTTCGCCAAATGCGAGCATCGGTATCGGTCTTGGGGCCACTCACGGCACGTCTGGGAGCAGCGGATATCGCCCTACCCGGTGGGGACGCGATTGGGTCCCGCGGTCTCGATATGCACCTCACGGGTCTAGAGCGCATGGGCGCCAAAGTCACCAGCCAACATGGGTACCTGATGACATCTGCTCCAGAGGGGCTTACCGGTGCTTCGCATTGGCTCGACTTCCCCAGTGTCGGTGCTACCGAAACTCTCCTGATGGCGGGAGTAACCGCGTCCGGTACTACGGTGATCGATAACGCGGCTCGAGAGCCAGAGATTGTCGACATCTGTCGGATGCTCGTGGAAATGGGCGCTCAGATTGAAGGAATCGGTTCGTCAACTTTGACCATTACCGGCGTTGATCAGCTGCGGCCAGTGAGCCATCGGACGGTAGGAGACCGAATCGTTGCTGGTACCTGGGCGGTGGCAGCAGCCATTACTGGTGGCCAAGTTACTGTTCGAGGTATTGAACCGACCTGCTTAGAGTTACCGCTGGCAAAACTTGCGTTGACTGGAGCTGAGATTGGCTGGTTGCCCGACGGGTTTCAGGTGACGGGTCCAGACCGACCGCAGGCAGTTGACATCGTCACCTTGCCCTATCCAGGTTTTGCGACCGATTTACAGCCGCAGTTCATCGCCCTCAATGCGCTTTCCGACGGGGTCGCCATGGTGACCGAGAACCTCTACGAGAGTCGCTTCAAGTTTGTTAATGAATTGGTTCGGCTGGGTGCTGATGTTCGGATTGAGGGGCATCACGCACTCATTCGCGGACGAGAGCGACTATCGGGAGCACCGGTTGAGGCTGCAGATATTCGTGCGGGCGCCAGTTTGGTGTTGGCCGGTTTAGTAGCAAATGGTGAAACGATTGTGACGGATATTCATCACATCGATCGTGGTTACGACGACTTTGAACAGGATCTCAGGGCACTTGGTGCTGTCATTGAACGTGTTTCTAGCGAGGAGTACCTCGTCGAGGTTCCAGCGCCGTTGTAGTGATTCAGGTACGCTGTCGTTGCACTCGGGGAGTCTAGGACAGCTGGACTGAGATGCCCGCCACAGAAGCGCGGTCGACCCGTAGCACCTGATCTGGATCACGCCAGCGGAGGGAAAGTGTCCATGAGAACAACGGCCCAAAAATTGTCAATGGTTGCAGTCATTGGGGCTGTTGCTCTAGCCCTGACGTCCTGCACGTCGCAGGAAGCTGAGCAACCGTCCGCGGCTCCGCCCAGTCCGGGAAGCACGGTCACCCTCGTAACCTATGACTCGTATCAAATTTCGGACGAAACCTTCGATTCCTTCACCGACGAGACCGGCGTCAAGGTTGAGATTGTTCGTGCAGGGGATGGGGCACAGGTAGTCAATCGGGCGCTCCTAACTAAGGACACCCCTGAAGGGGATGTCTTGTTCGGCGTGGACAACAACCTGCTTTCTCGAGCTCTATCGGATGATCTCTTCGAGGCTTATCAACCTGAAGCGGTAGCGGAGCTGCCGGCGGAGTTGACCGACGGCACTGATGGCGTCGTGACGCCAATCGATACGGGGGATGTGTGTATCAACTACGATCGAGCGGCCTTGAAGAAACGCGGTATTGACCCGCCGGAGACGCTTGCCGATCTCAGCAAATCGGATTATCGCGGTCTACTTGTAGTAGAGAATCCGGCGACATCAACACCGGGTTTGGCCTTTCTGCTTGCCACGATCGCGGAATTCGGTACTGATGGTTTTCAGGATTATTGGAAGCAGTTGCGCGACAACGACGTACTCGTGGAGAACAGCTGGGACAGCGCCTACTATCAGCAGTTTTCCGGTGGAAGTGGCGAAGGGGATCGCCCCATGGTGGTGAGCTATGCGACCTCACCCGCGGCCGAGGTTATCTTCGCGGAAAAGCCACCGAAGGAAGCGCCAACTGCGGCCATGCTTTCGTCCTGTTATCAGCAGATCGAATATGCGGGGCTACTGCAGGGTGCGACGAATCCGGCCGGAGGTCGCGCTTTGTTGGATTTCATGTTGTCGCAGACCTATCAGAGCGATCTGCCGCTAAATAACTTTGTATACCCAGTCGTGGGCTCAGCGACGGTACCCCCGGAATTCGATGAGTTCGCACCGAAACCCTCGGATCCGGCGGAACTTCCAGCCAGCGAGGTCGACGCCAACCGGGAGACCTGGGTGGAGCAGTGGACAACCGTGGTGCAGCCATAGTCGGTAAAACTGCGAGATTGCTGGTGCTCGCAGTACCAGTGGGTTTCTTACTGCTTTTTTTCGGCTTTCCAGTCGTGAATCTCTTGCTTACCGCTTTCGGCCAAGATGAGGCGCTGGTTCAGATCTGGGCTGCCCTTGGCAATGCGCGGGTTGGTGGGGTGCTGTGGTTCACTCTCTGGCAAGCGGTCTGCTCGACGTTGCTGACACTGGCAATTGCGCTCCCTGGTTGCTGGGTGATGGCCCGTTTTCGGTTTCGAGGACGCGGAGTGGTGTCCGCTCTTGCAGTCGTTGCGTTCGTAATGCCAACTGTTGTCGTCGCGACAGCGATCTCGACAGTATTGGCGGATAACGGGCCGTTGGGTTGGCTGCTTCCTCCCGGCGCTGATCGAGGGATCGGGGCTATCTTGGTCGCCCATGTGTATTTCAATCTTGCGGTTGTACTGCGGGTCGTGAGTTCATATTGGGCCCAACTAGATCCTCGTCCCGGTGAGGCGGCCGCGGTACTGGGTGCTTCACCGTGGCGAGTCTGGTGGTCGGTGACGCTGCCTCGGTTGCGTCCAGCGATATTGGCCTCAGCAGCGATCGTCTTCCTCTTTACTTTTACGTCCTTTGGGATTGTGCTGCTCTTGGGTGGGCCGGGTCAGGCAACGATTGAGGTTGAAATCCAACGGCAGGTCTTGTTTCTCTTCAATGTCCCGGCGGGGGCGGCGTTATCAGTACTTCAGATTATCTTCGTACTGTTCATATTGGTTCTGCAGACAGTGCTCTCACGACGACTCGCAGCGGGGGACGGTGTCGATGCCCGTTTGCGCCGGCCGAGCCGACGAGTGGACCGCATAAGCGTGGTGACCTTTGTGTTCGTGTCTTTGTTGGTATTCGGCGGTCCGCCGGTGTCCGTACTCCTACGGGCACTTGAATCCGGTGGAGGTTGGGGGATTGATAATTTCACGTCGCTAGCCTCACAAGACGGACGCACGGTATTGAGCGTCTCACCGCTCACTGCTGTAGGGAATTCGCTGCTCTACGCAGCTGTTGCCACCCTGATAGCGGTGACTGTCGGTGGTCTCATGGCGTTAGCCATAGCTCGCACCAAAACCAGTGTGTGGGAGGGCATCTGGTTACTACCGCTGGGAGTGTCAGCGGTGACGTTGGGGTTCGGGCTACTCATCACATTCGATGAGGATCCGATTGCCTGGCGATCATCCTTCTTTATGGTTCCGATAGCGCAATCGCTAGTAGCGATCCCGTTTGTTGTGAGGTCTCTAGTTCCAGCTTTGCGAGCGATCAGCCCCCATGTATTGGAAGCGGCAGCCACCTTAGGCGCCTCGCCACGCAGAGTTCTCAGACATGTCCAGTTACCGTTGGCTGGGAGAGCTGCGCTTGTTGCTATTGGGTTTTCCTTAGCCATCTCGTTAGGCGAGTTCGGAGCTACACTCTTTGTGGCTCGAGGGGATCGACCAACAATGCCAATCGCGATCTATCGATTGTTAGGGACACCGGGTGAGACCAATCAAGGTCAGGCAATGGCATTGGCCGCGATTCTTATCCTGCTCACGGGGTTGTTCGTCTTGCTGACCGATCGCTGGCGCACGGCAGGTGAACGTTATGTCTGAGTTGAGTATTCGACAAGCGGTTGTTAACTATGCGGAGCGAACCGCGTTAGCCGGATTGACTCTGAACGTATCCGCCGGGGAAACGGTTGCCGTGTTGGGTCCCAGCGGGTGTGGAAAATCCACCCTGCTACGCGCCGTGGCAGGGCTTGAACCGCTGACGCAGGGTGAGATTGTTCTCGATGGCCGAGATCTAGCGGGCGTACCCACCTACCGTCGCCAGGTCGGGTTAATGTTTTCCGATCATGCACTTTTTCCTCACCTTAATGTGGCCGAAAATGTTGGTTTCGGTCTCCGGATGGGCAAGTGGTCGAAACCTGAGATAGCAGATCGAGTTACAGAGATGCTGTCCTTAGTAGGACTAGTAGATAGAGCCGATTCGGTCGTGACGGAGCTTTCCGGGGGTCAAGCGCAACGCGTCGCTTTGGCTCGAACCCTCGCCCCCCAACCCGCGGTGGTTCTTCTTGACGAACCCATGAGCTCACTTGATCGGGCGCTACGTCGTGACCTTACCGAGACACTGGCGCAATCTTTAGACCAAGCGGGGGCAACAGCAGTGCTCGTCACCCACGATCGCGACGAGGCTCTCCGGTTGGGTGATCGGGTGGCAGTGATGCGAGATGGATCGCTGGTGCAGGTGGATACGGGGGCTCACCTGTTGGCGCATCCTGCCAATGAGTGGGTTGCAGATTTCCTGTCGGACAGTCCGAATGAAAAAAAGTCGTAGCGAAAAGTCCGACGGATATGGTTGCGATGGTTGGACTCCGGGAACAGTAATCCTGCCCCTGCCGGTAGCCAGTGAGTAGGGCCAGGCTTACCCTCTTTCCTGACTAATCCCGGATCTGAACGAGGAGGCCGCTATGACCGCGGTGGCAGTAATTGGCGCAGGGCTTATGGGCTCAGGCATTGCTCAAGTGGCGGCGCAGGCCGGCTACGAGGTCAGGCTACGAGACGTTGACGGCGACTCGATCGATCGCGGCTTGACCGGGATTGATCAGTCGCTGGCCCGCTTCGTTGCGAAGGATCGCCTCAGTGAAGCTGAAGCTACTGAGGCACGTGGCCGCATCAACGGGACAACCTCGTTGGCTGATGCGGTTGCAGACGTGGATGTAGTTGTCGAGGCGATCTTCGAGAATCTCGACATCAAAACAGAGCTCTTTAAGGAGTTGGACAAGTACGCACCGCCCGGGGCTATCCTCGCAACCAATACGTCCGCTATCCCCATCACCAGGATCGCTGCGGCAACCTCTCGACCGCAAGATGTGGTGGGTACGCACTTCTTCTCGCCAGTGCCGATGATGAAGTTGTGTGAACTAGTTCGGGGCTACAAGACCTCAGATGAAACGTTGCAGCGAGCCCGTGATTTCGCCGAGGCAATCGGTAAGACGTGCATCGTTGTTAATCGCGACGTCGCGGGTTTCGTGACCACCCGATTAATCTCGGCGATCGCTATGGAAGCGGTGCAGCTAGTCGAGTCCGGGGTTGCGACAGCCGAAGACGTTGACATTGCCTGCAAACTTGGCTTTGGACACGCTATGGGTCCGTTGCAGACTGCGGATTTGACCGGGGTAGACATACTCACTAATGCTTCCCAAAACATCTATAACGATACGCAAGACGAGAAATTCGCGCCACCAGAATTGTTGCAGCGGATGGTGGTGGCGGGAGATTTGGGGCGCAAGACCGGTAAGGGGTTTTACGAGTACGAATAGCAGCGCTGCGTTTAGTTGGTCTTCTCCGGCCAACCGGAAAGCACGATTTTTCCAATAGTGCGTTGTGAAGCCACCA
>PAAU01000059.1 GCA_002699445.1 Micrococcales bacterium
GACGGAAGGAATGTGCTTGATGCGTCAGCGTGGCGCGGTGCTGGCTGGGAGTATCGCGGCATCGGGATTCCCTGACGTCGCAGTTGGTCAATCGGAGGCTCGGCGGACTTGCTCCCCCTTGGCCCGCGCCTCACGCTCCAGTTGGCCTCGATAGTCGTCTAACTGCCCACGTATCTTCGGATCCGATACGCCCAATATACGGGCAGCCAACAACCCAGCATTCTCAGCGTTTCCAACGGCAACGGTGGCGACTGGCACTCCACGTGGCATCTGCACGATGGACAATAGCGAATCCATACCGTCGAGATATTTCAGCGGCACCGGCACCCCGATCACTGGCAGCGAGGTTGTCGACGCGAGCATTCCAGGCAGATGCGCGGCACCACCTGCTCCAGCGATGATGACTCGGATTCCTCGGTCCGCGGCACCGGTGCCGTATTCCAGCATGGCTTGCGGCATCCGGTGGGCTGACACCACATCTGCTTCATAAGAGATACCGAAGTCGGCCAGTACGTCCGCACCCGTCGACATCACGGGCCAGTCCGAATCACTTCCCATCACGATCCCCACGAGAGGGAGGTTGTCACTCATCAATGACTCCCGTCAGATAGTCGGCCGCATGATGGGCGCGTTCCAATAAATCGTCCAGATCCTCGCCGAGCACCGTCACATGTCCTATCTTGCGCCCTGGTCGCACCTCTTTGCCGTACATATGCACTCGCAGTTCGGGATCACGAGCCATGACGTGCCGATAGGCCCGGTACATATCGGGCTGATTTCCCCCGAGAACATTGACCATGACCACCCAGGGAGCCAGCCGTTGGGGACTTCCGAGCGGGAGATCCAGCACTCCTCGCAGGTGATTGTCGAACTGGCTGGCCACCGCCCCGTCAATACTCCAGTGCCCTGAGTTGTGGGGCCGCATAGCCAGCTCGTTGACAAGAACTCCGTCCACGGTCAAAAACATTTCCACAGCGAGCATTCCCACAACTCCGAGCTGACCCGCAATCTGTAACGCCAAATCCTGCGCCATCACGGCAATGTCATCTGAAAGTCCGGGCGCGGGACAGACGACTTCGGTACAAATTCCATCGGTCTGAACAGTTCTCACTACCGGATATGCCACTGCTTGACCGCTTGCCGAGCGAGCGACTTGTGCACTCAGCTCGGCCTCAAACTCCACTTTTTGCTCCAGGAGCCAACGCGCCCCGACTGGAAGTGGGCCTTTCAATACTTCCGCCAACTGTTCAGCATCGTCAACTACCCACACACCTCTTCCGTCATATCCACCACGGGAAGTCTTCACTACCAACGGCCAACCCAGTTGCTCGCCGGCCTCAGTGACCTTCATTCCCTCCTCCCACGCGAGCCACGCCGGACAAGGAAGCCCGGCCGCTGTCAGCGCGTTACGCATCTCGATCTTGTCCTGGGCATATTGCAACGCCCCTGGCCCCGGTTGTAGTTCTACCCCTGCCTGAGTCAGCGTCTGTAACACGTCAACAGCGACCTGTTCATGATCAAAGGTTATGACATCACAATTCCCTGCGAATGCGAGTGCGGCTTGTGGGTCATCTGGATTTCCGAGCATTGTTTCTGGAACCACTCGGGCCGCACTGTCATCTTTGTTAGCGGCTAGCACCGCAAAGCCAACGCCCAGAGCGATTGCTGCTTGTTGAGTCATCCGGGCCAGTTGGCCGCCGCCAATCATTCCTACGACTGGATAGCCCGTGGGCGGTGCAACATGCTCCATGCAGCCTGACCCTAGGGGATATGACCACCAGAAACTCGGCCGGGTGGGTCAACTGCCGTTAATGACATTTGTTCATGGCCGCAGCCGAGTAACCTAGCCCGTGTGACCACCGATCAGAACATTGAGGACGACAAGGGCCGCTTCCGCGCCCTCGTTAGTCCGTTTCGGACACTGATTCAGGAAATAGGCAAATTTGGTGTCGTGGGCTTGATCGTCTACGTAGTAGATCTCGGATTATTCAATCTGCTGTTGTACGTGGGAGATCCGCCATTACTTGCCGACAAGCCGATCACGTCTAAGGCCGTCTCAGTCATCGTTGCAACCACACTGTCCTACGGTCTCAACCGCACCTGGACCTTCTCTGAGCGCGGCGGTCGATCAACCAGACTTCGCGAATTCGTTCTCTTCGTTTTCTTCAACGCAATCGCCATGCTGATAGCCCTCGCATGCCTGGCAATGTCGCACTATGTCCTGGGTCTCGATTCCCCCTTGGCCGACAACATCTCGGCGAACGTGATTGGGCTCGTGCTGGGAACTATTTTCCGGTTTTGGTCCTATCGAACCTTCGTATTTCCAGCTGCAAAAGACGATGATGACGACGATCTGGCAGACGCCTCAGTTGTTTAGCAAGGGTTTGACGCTAAGTAGTTGGATCAACTAATGCGTGCGGACGTACTATTCCCAGTCCACGGACGGGCCGGGGGGTCAACGACCGCACCGTAAATACGGTTTCAGAAGTGTCATTTAACACCTCTGCCGTAGCGGAATCCAACACAGTGGTGCCGGGCCTGGCCAAAGCGGTGAAACGAGATGCTCGGTTCACCGTCACCCCGAAGACGTCGCCCATCCGATTAAGCACAGCCCCTGTCGCCAGTCCAACTCTGATCTGAGGTAGGTCATCGTTAGCATTGTGCGTGCGATGCAGATTCAAGGCGATCGCCGCTGCCTGCTCAGCTCCATCAGAAACAAACATGACCTCGTCGCCGAGAGTCTTGACGAGCCGGGCCGACGCGGCGTGAATGATGTCAGCACTATCTGATTCGAAGGCTTGTACCACCGCAGTCAGTTCGGTGTCGTCGAGTTGCCGAGACAACCGAGTGAAAGAAACCAAGTCGGCAAAACCAACGGTGGCAGTCGTCGCCTCAGTGACCCCCCCGCTGTCAGTATCGCCCGCTTGAGTGGGCTGATGGTCTAACAACCGACCGACTGATGCGGCTAGTTGCCGCCGCCAGACGTAGATGAGGAGTTGTTCCAATTCCGGTAGCAACTCCGCAAGGTCTTCGCCAGGTCCGGGCGTTTCAGTCGAGTCCGCCTGAGCCCCCGCTTGGACAACGTGACGGCCCAAAGTGTCGATTTCCCAGTCTGCTAATCGTGACGTGGTTTGCCCCATCGAGCGAGCAATATCGGTCAAACCCTCCATATCGACCAGGTCTCGTTCGAGCAATGACGCCACTCGTAGCACCGCAGATAGGTCCGCATCGGTAAACGCTCTGGCATCACCCACATCTGCAAAGCCCATGGCACGCCACAAGCGTGCAATATCCTCCAGCTTCAGACGAGCGGCACTGGCCATCTCTTCACGGGTGTACCGCTCAGCTCCACCGAGAACGATGGAGCGTAATCGGTCACCCGGAGGGACCGTCACTGCCCTTCAGCCTCCCGGCTGGGGGCCTGCGGGGGATCCTGGTCGCGGCCACGTCGACGCTCATCATCTTCTTCATGCAGATGGTTCACTTCCCGCTGAATCTGCTCAACATTCGGAACTCCATCGATAACCAACGCCTCATCGGAAGCGGAGTCAATCGTCAGAGTTCCATAATTCATAACTCGACCGGGCACGCTGATATCAAACGAGACGTTGTTGACCTTACTCAACGGCATATCTTTGCCGTGCTTGGACACCAGTCCGGAGCGAACGATGATGCGTCGGTTGGTGAAGACATACTGGGTTGTGATCCAGTACAAAAATGGTCGTACTACGAAGACGGCGAACAAGAAAATCGCGATAAAGACGAAGGCAGTGCGGGAGAGAGAACCGACGAAACCATCCCAGCCGCCCAGAAGCGAGAACAAAATAGACAGCCCTACGATGATGCCCAGGAGTACCAGACCCGGGACAAGCAGTGCTCGCCAGTGTGGTCGCATCTCCATTTCGATCCGCTCACCATCAGACAGAAGTTTTTCTGGATATCCCATGGGCTTCACCGTAGCGGGCGGTTGGAGTGGGTGAAAGCGCCCCGGGCTAGTGCCGCAGATGAGTAACGTCGCCGACCGACAGGATTTGCTGTCCGTCGGGGCCCTCAAGCACCAGCCGGCCTTGGTCATCGACGTCTGTGGCACGACCAGTAACGCTGGTTTGGTCAGGCAACTGAACCCTCACTTCACGTCCCAACGTGCCGCACCGACGACGAAACTCGGCGAGTAATCCTGAGGCCTCGGGGTTGTAGCCCGCTTCCACTAGTCGGTCGTACCCGGCGAAAGTCTCAATCAGGACCTGTGCGAGCAAAGTTGTGCGCTCTACCTCGATACCGTGCAAAGCGAGCGAAGTGGCTTCCGGAACTGGCAACCGTTCGACCGGAGTTGAGACATTTATGCCACAACCAACAACAGCTCCCCCGGGGACCGCTTCGGCCAAGATCCCTGCGGCCTTCTTCCCGTCGACCAGCAGATCGTTGGGCCATTTCAACTCGATAGTTGCTTGTTCTCCCGGAGAGGCTGCTCGAACAACAGCCAATCCGACAACCAACGGCAGTAGCTGTGTGGCCGGTGCTGGAGCCGCGAGCATTACCGAGAAAGATAATGTGGTGCCAGGTTCAGATTCCCACTCTCGTCCTAGTCGCCCTCGACCAGCAGTCTGTGAATCAGCAATGATTACGCTCCCAGTCGCTGCCTCACCGGCGGTAGCTTTTGACACTAAATCGCTATTCGTCGAGCCCGTGACCTCCAGGAAAGTAATGTCGTTCCACGGCACCTCAGCCGCGGCTAGCGCGGTCATTAGCTGCTCGTGGTCGAGCGGTTCTACCGTGCCGGGATCAGAAGTGGAAGAGGCCATAGCCATAATGTAGGGGAGAAGAACCCTGGAGGTGCCATGAGCGCGTTGGCCGACAACCCCGACTCGGGATCGCCCGATCTGACGACGACAGCTGGAAAGGCAGCCGATCTGGTGGCCAGACGGGAACAAGCCCGTGGCCGTCGGCAAGATGCGGTGGACAAGCAGCATGCCAAAGGCAAGAAGACGGCGATGGAGCGGGTGGAGCAACTCCTTGACCCCGATTCTTTTACCCAAATCGATGGACTTGCCCGACATCGCTCACACAATTTTGGGTTGGAGCAGAACCGACCGTACGGAGACGGCGTAGTCACCGGATACGGCACCATTGATGGTCGGCCCGTCTGCGTCTTTGCTCAGGATTTCACCGTCTTCGGTGGCTCTCTCGGCGAGGTTTTCGGTGAGAAAATCGTGAAGATCATGGACTTAGCCCTTAAGACTGGTTGTCCAGTTATTGGCATAAACGATTCCGGTGGAGCGCGCATCCAGGAAGGCGTGGTGTCACTGGGACAGTACGGCGAAATCTTTATGCGCAATGTCCGGGCGAGCGGAGTCATTCCCCAGATTTCACTTATTATGGGGCCCTGCGCTGGTGGTGCGGTGTACTCCCCCGCAATTACCGACTTCACCATCATGGTTGACCAAACCTCACACATGTTCATCACCGGACCCGACGTCATCAAGACAGTTACCGGCGAGGACGTTGCCTTTGAGGATTTGGGGGGTGCCCATACTCACAACAGCAAGTCAGGTGTGGCCCACTACATGGCCGATGATGAGGATGATGCGCTGGACTACGTTCGTTCGTTGTTGTCCCATTTACCGAGCAACAACTTGGAGGATCCGCCGGTCTACGGCGACGACGCGGATCTCACAATAACTGAGGAAGATCAGGAACTAGACACTCTGCTTCCCAACTCAATCAATCAACCGTATGACATGCATACCGTGATTGAGCACGTGCTAGACGATGCTGATTTCTTGGAGGTACAACCCCTTTTCGCACCAAACTTAATCGTTGGTTTTGGTCGGGTGGA
This sequence comes from Micrococcales bacterium, assembly GCA_002699445.1. Lineage (GTDB taxonomy): Bacteria > Actinomycetota > Actinomycetes > S36-B12. The sequence continues at coordinate 5,837 of PAAU01000059.1, forward strand.
AGGCCGAGCCGTCGGAGTCGTAGCCAATCAGCCTATGCAGTTCGCTGGCACCCTAGATATCGATGCCTCAGAGAAGGCCGCACGATTTGTTCGCACCTGCGACGCCTTTAATGTCCCGGTACTCACATTTGTCGATGTCCCAGGATTCCTACCCGGTACCGATCAGGAATGGACCGGGATCATTCGTCGCGGGGCCAAACTCATCTACGCCTACTGCGAGGCCACAGTTCCGTTGGTCACGGTGATCACGCGCAAGGCCTTCGGTGGCGCCTACGACGTGATGGGATCCAAGCACCTGGGCGGGGATATCAATCTGGCGTGGCCCACCGCAGAGATTGCGGTAATGGGGGCCCAGGGCGCAGTGAATATCTTGTATCGAAAGGAACTTGCCGCAGCCGAGGATCCGGAAGCCAAGCGTGTGGAATTCACAGATGACTACACCCGGACATTGTGCAATCCCTATCAAGCGGCTGAGCGCGGCTACATCGACCGAGTGATCTTGCCCAATGAAACCCGCACTCAGGTGATCCGCGCTCTGCGGACCCTGCGCAACAAACGCAAGGAATCCTTGCCCAAGAAGCACGGAAATATCCCGCTATGAGCGAACAGAATGAATCCGAGGCTCCCCTGCTTCGGATCGTGAGAGGTAATCCCACTCCGGAAGAGATTGGGGCGCTTCTGGGCGTCGTAACCGCGATGAACAATCACGACGAGGAACCGCCCACGCAAACCTCAGCCTGGTCGGTTAGCGCTCGCAAAGGCCGTTATCTCCCGAGACCTAGCCCCTCCGCCTGGCGGCTGAGTCTGCGCTCAACATGACGGCTCCTTGGCCGTTGATCTTGGCCAGTGCATCACCGGCACGACTAAGATTGCTGCAATCAGCAGGACTGACTCCGATCGTGGTCGTAAGCGGAGTTGATGAGCCCCGGCACATCGCCGGGCATTCCGACCAATCACCCGGCGGCATCGCGCAAGAGTTGGCACGAGCCAAGGCCCGAGCCGTAGCCCAACCACTCATTGATGGCGGCGATAGGTCCCTCATCATCGGGGCGGATTCGGTATTAGATGTGGACGGTGAACCGCAAGGCAAGCCCGAGTCCGTCTCTGAGGCGCGGCAACGGCTGCAGTCAATGCAGGGGCGAAACGCTACGTTGCGCACCGGGCATTGCCTGATACGCACTGACACTGGCGCCACTGAATGGGGAACCGTAGCCACCGAGGTCCACTTCGGCGACTGGACTGATCGCGAACTGGACTGGTATCTGAGCACTGGTGAATCACTACAGGTCGCCGGTGCATTCACTCTCGATGGTTTGAGCGCTCCGTTCATTGCCGGTGTCGTGGGAGATCCCGGCAATGTCATCGGCTTATCGCTTCATGAGGTTCGGCGACTGCTGAGAGAACTAGGTCTTTCTTGGGTAGATCTCGTCGCTGAGACTCGAGACTAGGTATCCAAGAGTGATCTACTCGACTTCTGACCGACCGACTGGTCAGAACCCAAACCACTGCTGGGTACCCTATTAGCCATGCAGAAAGTCCTGATCGCCAACCGTGGTGAAATCGCAATCCGGGTCGCCCGGGCCTGCCGAGATGCCGGCCTGACCTCTGTAGCGGTCTACGCTGACCCAGACCGGGATGCACTGCACGTCAAGGAAGCCGATGAGGCCTTCGCGCTAGGTGGCTCCGCAGCAGCCGACTCTTATTTGGTGATCGACAAAGTCATCGCGGCTGCCAAGGAGTCTGGGGCTGATGCGATCCATCCCGGCTACGGATTCCTGTCTGAGAATGCTGAGTTCGCCCAGGCAGTGATTGACGCAGGATTGACCTGGATCGGGCCACCCCCGCAAGCGATTCGTGATCTTGGTGACAAAGTATCGGCGCGCCATATTGCGGCGCGTGCGGGCGCACCTCAGGTACCCGGCACTTCTGATCCAGTCGAAACCGCCGATGAGGTCGTGGCTTTCGCGGAAGAGCACGGCTTACCGGTCGCTATCAAGGCGGCTTTCGGTGGCGGAGGTCGCGGCCTGAAGGTCGCTCGCACACTAGAGGAAATCCCGGAGCTCTATGACTCTGCTGTGCGCGAGGCCGTCGCAGCATTTGGCCGCGGCGAATGCTTCGTTGAAAGATATTTGGATCGGCCTCGTCACGTCGAAACGCAGGTGCTCGCCGATCAGCATGGCAATGTCGTAGTCGTCTCAACCCGCGATTGTTCTCTACAACGGCGACACCAAAAGTTAGTAGAAGAAGCCCCAGCACCGTTCCTCAGCGAGGCTCAGGTGGACGAGCTATACCGGGCATCTAAAGCCATCGTGAAGGAAGCTGGCTACTACGGGGCTGGCACCTGCGAGTTCCTGGTTGGTGAAGATGGCGCTATCTCTTTCCTGGAAGTCAACACTCGATTGCAGGTAGAACACCCGGTCAGCGAAGAAATCAGCGGACTCGACCTGGTGCGAGAACAATTTCGCATTGCGGATGGCGAAGAACTTGGTTTCAGTGACCCAGATCTACGCGGGCACTCCATCGAGTTCCGTATCAATGGCGAGGACCCAGGCCGGAATTTCCTACCGGCACCAGGAGAGCTCACCGTCTGGGATCCGCCGAGTGGGCCAGGAGTCCGCCTGGATGGCGGCTTTCGTCAAGGCGACGTCATCGGCGGAAACTTTGATTCACTGCTCGCCAAACTGATCGTCACAGGAAGGGATCGTCAGCAGGCACTCGAGCGATCTCGACGGGCTCTCGCCGAGTTCGAGGTGGATGGGATTGCGACCGCCCTGACTTTCCATCGCGCGGTAGTCGCCGATCCGGCCTTCGCGCCAGCCGATCCTGATGAAGCTTTCCAGGTACATACGCGCTGGATCGAGACTGAGTTCGACAATACGATCCCGCCCTATACCGATGGTGTGTCATCAGATCTCGAGGACGGGGCACCCCGTGAAACCGTTGTGGTTGAGGTCAGCGGTAAACGACTTGAAGTTTCTTTACCTGCCGGATTTGGGGCCGGCGGCGGTGGCTCAACCCAGAAGAAGGCGCCTAGTCGGAAAAAGGCCTCTGGAGGTGGCGGCGGGAGTGGCAACTCTGTGGTCGCGCCCATGCAGGGGACCATCGTGAAGATCGCCGTCGATGAGGGGCAAGAAATCGCAGAGGGCGACCTCGTGGTGGTTCTCGAGGCCATGAAAATGGAACAGCCGATTAATGCACCTAAGGGCGGCACGGTTAAGGGGATTTCCGCTGAAGTCGGTGCCACCGTTCCCACTGGCACGGTCTTGATGGAGATCACCGACTGACCCACTCAAAATCATCAACCAGCAACCCGGACTACGTGGTCTGCCGTCACTACTCGTGAGTGCGCAGTCGACGCGCGGCCTCACCGATGGAGCCGGATAGCGAGGGGTAGATGGTAAATATCTCGGCGACCTGATCAACAGTCAACCGCTGGTCCACTGCTATTGCCAATGAATGGATCAGTTCGCTCGCCGCTGGGGCAACAACAACGCCTCCCACTACGATTCTGGTCCCCATCCGACAAAAAATCTTGACGAATCCCTCATCGATACCCTGCATCTTGGCGCGCGGGTTCGTGCGCAGCGGCAACATGACGGTTTCCGCGTTGATTGCCCCAGCATCTACGTCGTTTTGAGTGCATCCCACGGTCGCAATCTCAGGATCTGTGAAGACATTGCTCGAAACAGTAGCCAGATTCAGGGGGTGAACGGTCTGACCCAGAAGGTGCCACATTGCGATACGTCCCTGCATCGCCGCTACTGAAGCCAACATCAAGACCCCAGTGCAATCTCCCGCCGCATAAATACCGGGAGCGCTGGTGCGCGAAACGCGATCGACCTGGATGAATCCTCGATCATCAGTTCGTACACCCGCGGATGCGAGGTGGAGATCATCCGTATTGGGGACCGAGCCAACGGCCAGTAAACAGTGACTGCCTTCTATGGTGCGTCCGTCGGAAAGTTCAACGCTGATTTTCCCACCGTCTCGTCTGACCGCTACGGCTCGGCTGCGTGCCACGACCTCGACACCGCGTCGCCGGAATACCACCTCAATTACCTCCGCAGCGTCTGCATCCTCGCTAGGTAGTACCCGATCTCGCGAAGACACCAGGACAACCTCGGAGCCCAGAGCTCGATAGCCGGAAGCGAACTCAGCCCCGGTGACGCCAGATCCGACAACGATGAGTCGCTGAGGTAGGGCAGGCAGCCGATACAGTTGCTCCCACGTGAGGATGCGCTCGCCATCCGGAACCACCTCCGGCAAAAGCCGCGGTCGGGCACCAGTGGCAATAAGAATGTTTTCGGTCTTTATCGTTTCGACGTTCGGACCGCAGGATACTTCCACTGCCCCGTCCACCAGACGGGCAGTACCTCGCATCATTGTCACGCCCTCGCGTTCCAGTCGAGCGCCAACATCAATGGATTGCTGCTCAGCTAGACGACGAATGCGGTCATTCACGACTTCTAGATCGGCGCCCAACACTCCGGGCAGTGCCGGTTCGCCCTCGATCGTGACCCCTAAGCCTCCTGATTCACCCGCTAACGTCAACACGTCAGATACTGCGATGAGCGCCTTACTCGGTACACAATCAGTCAGTACCGCTGAACCCCCAGGAGCATCTCGTTCAATAAGGACTACGTCCGCTCCGTGCTGTCTCGCCACCAGTGCGGCCTCATATCCGCCCGGTCCGCCACCTAGAATCGCTACCGATGTCACACCTCGATTCTTGCGGACGTATGCCGCCCGCGCTCGATTGGCAGAAACTTGGCCTGTTGGGGGATGCTAAATGAGGTCTGCAGCCCATCCATTGCCTGATTACCAGTGGGCAGGCGTAACGCTCGATCAAGTTGATCTGCCAAATCTTGAATGGTTAGAAGATCTTCAACCGGTCACCGAGTACAAGTCGTCTGGAAGTCTGCCACCAGCACCGGATCCCGAATCTGGCGACTTGATCACAACGGCCCACCCACGAATTCGAAATTTAGCTGCCTACTGGCATGAGAACTGGCCCTATAGTCGATCCGAGAGCCTTGCGCGTCCCGGGGCGGTTCAACGGCTGCATTCCGCGGCCGATTCCCTACCCGAGGGATTCGGGTTGGCCATCTGGGACGCCTGGCGCGACTTTCGATTGCAGGAAGTGCTCTACCACGCTTACTACGATCGACCAGGTCTTCCGCCGGGATTCGTGTCCGAACCGGATCCGGATGTGACTCACTGTCCACCGCATGCCAGCGGAGGTACCGTGGACTTAACGCTCACTTGGCAGCATCAACCTTTGCAGCTCGGCACGGCATTCGATGCGTTTGTGCCAGCTGCTGCAGCCACAGCTCTGGAGCCAGACGGCCCTCGGCTCGAACGAAATCTACGACGACTGTTGCACTGGGTGATGTCGAAAGCGGGATTTGTCGTATTGACTACCGAATGGTGGCATTGGGAGTACGGCACTCGGCTGTGGGCAGCGGCGAATAGTCGTTCGGCCATCTACGGCCGTACCTATCCGAATGACTAGCTCAGTCGGCTATTGGACGCAATGACTGGCCATACTGACGTTATGGCAATTGCACGCAACGGGGTGAAGTACGACTCCCGATCACGGATGCAAGATGCGCGAAAAGCCATCGCGGCCAGCAAGGTCAAGCAACCCCACGTTCCCCGACCACCTGGCCCATCCAGTCTATCTCTCGCAAACGCGCTAATCCTTCGAGGCGAATCGGCACCGCTCGTATTCGAGAGAGTCCTGCGGGAACATAATGGTCTCGCTCATTTCGGTCGATCTGGCAATCAGATATATCTCACCTCTAGCCCCGACCTTGTCCTAGAGGTGTTTCGCACTCAGGGTCGATACACAATCAAGCCTCCCGTATTGCAAAGTTCGCGGGCGGTACTGGGCGAAGGTCTACTCACCGCCGAAGGAGCGCATCACCTCAGACAACGACGACTGCTACAACCAGCCTTTCATCGTGATCGCATGGCTATATACGCCGAGCAAATGGTCTCTGACGGATTGACTCATATCGCTGATTGGCAGGACGGTCAGGCCAAAGACATTTGCACAGACATGAGCAAGCTCACGTTGCAGATCGCTGGTCGCACTCTTCTTGGTGCTGACGTATCTCAGGAGGCGCAGGAAGTTTCCAAGGCACTGAATACTGTTTTGGCAAACTCCACGTCCATAAATCAACCCCTGTCGGTGATCAGAGCTCGCCTGGGTCTACCACCATTCGGTGAGACCCTGCGCGCCGGCGATGAGCTCGATGAGATTCTGCAGCGGATCATTGACCAGCATCGCGAATCGGGAGATACCGGCGATTTACTCAGCATGATGATCGCGTCCCAAGAGAATGGGGTTGGGATGGACGATGCCCAACTGCGTGACGAGGCCATGACCGTCTTCCTAGCCGGCCACGAAACGACGGCTATGTGGTTGACCTGGACGTGGTTATTGCTCGCGCAAAACCCGCACCAAGCTCAGTGGCTTTACGAGGAAATAGATGCTCGCGCAGGCAATCTTCCGTCTTTTCCCGATATCGCTGAACTGCCAAGAACCCGAGCCATCCTGGCTGAATCACTTCGACTGTTTCCGCCGGCCTGGATGATCGGCCGCCGCACTCAGAAAGATATGAGCTTTCAGGGCTGGCGGATTCCCGCCGGATCGATCGTGCTGGCACCCATGTGGGTACTACATCGCAGTCCCGACTACTGGGAATATCCGGCAGTCTTTCGACCCCAACGCTGGCTCAACTCCGAAGGTCGATATAGCGAACGCACTACGGTGACACACCAGGGAGCCTGGTTTCCGTTCGGTTGGGGCAATCGCCGCTGTATCGGAGATCAGTTCGCCTGGACCGAGGCAACTCTGTTAACCGCTCTAATTACACGAAAGTGGCGCTTCGAACTCACGTATCCAGATCGTGAGATTGTCCCCGAGGGAAATATCACTCTTCGGCCTAAAGGCGAAATAACAATGACGTGGCGTCGCCGCTAAGGAAATCAGCGGCCGTCCACCTTCTCCCAAGTTTTCCTTGGGACCGCCTACGCTCTCATCCATTTCAGTCTCGGATACCGCCGGTTTCACATCGCAAGCCAGACAAAACAAAAAGTCTTGCTAATTGTTGTTGCGATATTCGTCAGCCGTCATCTATCCCCTGTAGCGGCCAAAAAAGCCGAAAGCAGGAGAGCAAGATGCGCGTTGATCGAAATGTCCATGTCAAGCAAACTCGGATTGATTCGGGATCGTCATGTCCCTTCCGACTACTCAAGACGGGAGCTGCTGCGGTACTTGTCTGTGGATCTTCTCTGGTCGGTGTACCTGCACTAGCCACTGAACCAGACGCCACGAAACCGGCCGAATCCAGTGCGCAAGAAATCGATAGCAGTGACGGGTCCGTCGACAAAGCAGCTGACGATACGTCCAGAGTTGAGACACCAAGCCCCGCGAAGGAGCCATCTCAGGCTCCATCGCCAACTACATCACTTGCTCCGGCGTCTCCAACAAATCCCGAACGCAATGACAAGAATCCTGGAAGTCACTCATCATCCTCGGTCACACCGCAGGAGCCCAAGGGCACGAAGACTGAGTCCGAATCAGGCAAGGGCAAGCCAACGGCTGCTTCCGCTTTCGACAAGACTCCGTCGCACACCCCACCGAGCACTTTTGGCAAGCAGAAAACTCATGATGTGAAGACCTCTACTCCACAACAGAGGAGTACGAGTAAAGGCAAGAACCGAAAGGATCACAGAAAAGCCATCTGGTCAAAAACTTGCCGTCCTCCCAACCCCGACCCCACACCCACTGACGACCCCACACCCACCAGCGACCCCACACCCACTGACGACCCCACACCCACCAGCGACCCCACACCCACTGAC
>PAAU01000060.1 GCA_002699445.1 Micrococcales bacterium
ACCCGGATCGGTTTCTAGCCGCAGTTCAGGTCGGTGTGACGGTCGCCGGTTTTCTGTCTGCTGGCTTTGGTGCTGCTCGTATTGCTCCGGATATAAGTCCGGGATTACAAAGTTGGGGTCTGAGCCCGGGCCTAGCGGATCTCCTTGCGTTCTTGGGTGTAACCCTGCTGATCGCCTATCTGTCACTCGTTTTGGGTGAACTAGTGCCGAAGCGATTGGCCTTGCAGCGTGTTGAAGGCACGGCCATACGAACCGCGACTCTGGTTGACCTCATTGCGACGATCGCTCGCCCCTTCATCTGGGTACTATCGATTTCTACTGATGGTCTAGTGCGACTTCTGGGCGGAGACCCGACGATCGGTCGTGCGGTCATTTCGGAAGATGAGCTGCGAGGCCTGGTGGCTAGCCATGAGGAACTGACCGAGGCGGAGCGCGCACTGATTGATGACGTCTTCGCCGCTGGTGATCGCGAGCTTCGTGAGGTCATGATTCCGAGGACCGAAGTGGAGTTTCTCCAACATGACATGCCGGTTTTTCGTGCGGCGGAGCTGATCGGCCAGTTGCCTTATTCGCGATACCCGATTGCGCGCAACGGAGCCGATGACATCGTCGGATTCATTCACGTGCGTGACCTATACCGTCCCGACTATGCGGAACGTGGAATTCGAGTGGAACAGATCGCTCGAGAAGTGGCCCGACTGCCGGGGAGTCGTCGAGTGATTCCTGCGCTTACGGACCTACGCGCGGCTGGTCGACACCTTGCTGTGGTCGAAGACGAATACGGCGGTACGGATGGAATCGTGACTATGGAAGATCTCGTGGAGGAACTGATCGGGGACATTCGAGATGAATACGATGCCGACGAGGTAAATCCGAACGGAGGGCCGTCAGCGACCGAGGAGTTGGAGATCCCAGGTCTACTCAACCTAGATGACTTCGCAGCGGACTACGGCATCTTGGTACCCGCAGGTCCATACGAAACGGTGGCGGGCTACTTGGTGGCTCGACTCGGCCGACTGCCGGTAGTGGGAGATCGGGTTGAAGACGGTAGTGCTCGGTATCTTGTAATCGCCATGGACGAGCGTCGCATCGACCGAATCAGGGTAAATCGGGTAGATATACGCAACGCGAACGACCCGGCTGCAGCAGCTACGGGTGAGGGTTCGGCACAATAGCGGCTATGCCGCGTGTGCTTTCCGGAATCCAACCCACCGCAGACTCATTCCACCTGGGCAATTATCTTGGTGCCTTACGGAACTGGGTAGCGATGCAGCGCGACTACGACACTTTCTTCGCAATCGTGGATCTGCACGCGATCACGGTGCCCACCGATCCAGTTGAACTGCAAGATCGGACTCGACTTTCCTTCGCTCAACTCCTCGCATGTGGCCTGGATCCAGAGCTCTCCTGCATCTTCGTGCAAAGCCAAGTTCCGCAGCACGCTGAGTTAGCGTGGGTGATGCAGTGCCTCACCGGTTTTGGTGAGGCTAGCCGGATGACCCAGTTCAAAGACAAGTCCGCTCGTGAGGGCGGAGACGCGGCCAGCGTCGGGCTATTCACCTACCCGATCCTGCAGGCTGCAGATATCTTGCTCTATCAAGCAGACCAGGTGCCGGTTGGCGAGGATCAGCGGCAACATCTTGAGTTAACTCGGGATTTGGCCCAAAGATTCAACGGTCGCTATGGCGATACTTTTGTTGTTCCCGATGCCTATATCGCTAAAGAAACTGCCCGTGTTGTGGACTTGCAGAACCCTGCCGCGAAGATGAGTAAGTCGTTGCCGACCGGATGTTTGTTCCTCCTCGATGAGTCCAAAGTAATAGAGAAAAAGATCAAGCGAGCAGTGACTGATTCCGTAGGTGAAGTACATTTCGACCCAGTCGAGCAACCTGGCGTTAGTAATCTGTTGGCCGTGATAGCGGCGATGAGTGATAGCCCGATAGCGGAGGTGACAGAAAACTTCGCGGGCGGCGGATATGGCCCGCTTAAGCAGGCCACGATTGATGTGGTCGTTCCTTTTGCCCGAGACTTTGCGGTTCGAGTGGCTGATCTTATGGCTGATCGGGCTGAGCTAGATCGGATTATGGACGAGGGCGCTCGCCGGGCTCGCGAAGTCGCGGACGTAAGTATCGTTGAGGTGTATGACCGAGTAGGGCTGCGCCGGCCGAGCTAAGCAGAGCCCCCGGGGAGAGTGAACTTGCGAGATTATTGCGACAGACCTGAGCGATCCGCAGACCTGAGCGAGATTGCTAGGTACTTTGGCAGCGGGTATGGCTTGGTTGGCATGCCCGATAGGCAAGGATGACTAGAGGGCGGCAAGGCACAACGCTTTCCACTCGCTGTAATGGCGCTATCAAGAGCCAGGAGTTGAGACATGGCGATACCCGAGTTGGACATTTCCGCGAGAGGTGGTCTACTTCTGGGGGCTTATGCGGCTGGGCGTTCTACACAGCCGAACCTGCTCACTAGAGGAACTGCCGATCAGGCGATCATTACTGGCGTTGCGACAGCCGCCAGTTACGGTTGGAGTGTTTCATTAGGGTCGCTGCTGCGGTCTACTGCACGTCGGCTGCCCGTCCCCATAGCGGCACCGTTGGTGAACGCTACTACTGCTGCCGTAGGCCTCACACTAGGTCGTCGGATAGACGCGCATCGCAACGCTCGCTCTGCGGTAGCAAGCCTGGCCGCGAACACTGTGGGTGCAGCTGGACTTGCTGGACTGGGAGCAGACGCGCTCGAGCTGGCTCGTGGAAAACGAGGCGGCCGAGTGTTGGCTTTCGCTGCGATGACAGGAGTAGGAGTCGCGGCTTGGGCCAAGACTCGACCAGGTCGCGCAGAGATTGGATCACGACAAGCAGATGGTAGCTATGCGGAAGACACCCCTCGAGACCTCAGCGTTGGTAAGACTGGCGCGCTAGGTGTCGGCACCGCACTATTGCTTTGGGGAGCAGCCCACGCGGAATCAATCCTAGGAGGTGTAGTAGCCCGCGGGGCGGCCAAAGTCCTAGGAGGTACGCCCGACGATCACCGAACTATAGGTCGGGTAGGAGCCACCGCCGCTAGCTTTGGATTCGGCTGGGGTGCAGTGAGTGCTGCCACGGCGAAGTTAACCAATGTCGGGGCCGATCTAGATACGGCCAACCTGGATGCGCCAACCCTGCCGGAAGTCACTGGAAGCCCCCAATCGGGAATCTCATGGGAGAAGCAGAGCCGAGAAGGTGCGCGCTGGTTAAGCGAAGTCCTCTTAGCTGATGGAATTTCTGGGGTTATGAAGGAACCGGCAAAGCAGCCGATTCGAGTCTACGCGGCGCTTCCCGCTGCTGATTCGCCCGAAAAACGAGCGGAGCTTTTGCTGCGGGAGCTGGATCGGACCAATGCGTTCGAGCGCGAAAACATTGCTATCTTTTCGCCGACGGGATCCGGCTACGTGAACTACGTAGCTTGTGAGACTTTCGAATACCTGACCCGGGGCAATTGCGCCAGTATGGCCATCGCCTATTCGGTATTGCCCTCAGCCTTGTCCTTGACCCGGACCGATCTAGGTACGCGACAAACCGAGATGGTGGTGGCCGGTGTAACGGAGCGGCTGCTGGCCATGCCGCAATCTAAGCGACCGAAGTTCTTCATCTTCGGCGAGAGCCTTGGCTGCAAGGTGAGCGAAGAGATGTTTGCCGGAGCTTCGGATGTCTCGCTGAAAGGCTATGGGCTGGAAGCTGGGGTTTGGGTGGGTACGCCAGCATTCACCAAATGGCATAAACGAGTTTGGGGTAATCGTCCGCAAGGAGAAACTCCTCAGGTCGGGCCTGATTCGATCTATGCCACGAGAGCAATATCAGACTGGCACCAGTTATCGGAAGCTGATCAAGCCCGCGTGCAGTATCTGCTGTTGCAAAACGGAGATGATCCGGTGCCCAAGTTCGAGGCACCCCTGTTTTGGCGTCCCCCCGACTGGCTCGGCCCCAAAGGTACTCGTCCGCCAGGAGCTCCGAAGGGAACATCATGGTTGCCGGTCATTACCTTTATCGCGACCTTCAGCGACTTACTCAACGCTCTTACCCCCACACCTGGGACTTTTCAGCAGGGTGGTCACGATTACCGAGTGGAGATCCCCGACGCAATTAGAAAAGTCTGGGGCTTAGCGGCATCGAAGGAGCAGATGCACAGCATTAACAGTGCCTTACGCGAACGCGAGTTGGGTTGGGAACTGAAACGTGATTGGGCGGAGGCTGAAGCCAAGTCGGGAAAGAAACAATCAGAAGCAGAGCACGATGTAGCGGCAGAAGCCACGAAGTGGGTCCATGCGGATCAGCCGCTTAGTTCAGATGATGTTGAGCGAATCATCCGCGAAGACACCCAGCCCGGAACTAATCCACCCGGTAGCTGAGTACGAAAACGATGGTGGTTACTCGGCGTCTTCGAGGCCATACATCATGGCCCGTTTAACCTGCTGGATAGCGGTGGTGACCTCAATCCCTCGAGGACACGCGTCGGTGCAGTTAAAGGTCGTCCGGCAGCGCCAGGCGCCCTCGTCTTGATTCAGGATTTGCAACCGCTGCCCGGCTGCGCTGTCTCGACTATCGAAGATGAAGCGGTGAGCATTGACGATGGCCGCGGGGCCAAAGTACTGCTCATCAGTCCAAAAGACGGGGCATGACGTGGTGCATGCCGCGCAGAGAATGCATTTCGTGGTGTCGTCGAAGGCCGCGCGCTCCTCAGCCGTCTGAACTCGCTCTCGTGTTGGCTCTATGTCGTCGGTGATGAGGAATGGTTTTATTTTTCGGTAGGCCGCCATGAAAGGTTCCATATCGACGATGAGATCTTTCTCCACCTCCAGACCCTTAATCGGTTCAACCGTGATGGCCTTTTTGGTCTTGAGATCCTTGACCAATGTTTTACAGGCGAGCCGATTTTTCCCATTGATCCGCATCGCATCTGAACCACAGATGCCGTGTCCACAGGAGCGCCGGAAGGTTAGTGTCCCGTCTTGTTCCCATTTGATTTTGTGCAGGCAATCTAGGATTCGGTCGGTCGGATAGACCGAAACTGTGAACTCTTGCCAAAAGTGGGTATCGCTATCGTCCGGATCGAAGCGTCGGATACGAAGGGTGACGTCGAAAGATTGTGGTGCCGCAGCCTCGGGAATCGCGGTGGCGGTTGCAGTGGCCATCAGTACTTTCGCTCCATCGGCTCGTAGCGGGTCACCGAGACTGGCTTGTAGTCCAGTCGAATAAAGTCCCGACCGTCGGCATCGGTTTCGGCGAATGCCATGGTGTGACGCATGAAGTTCACATCGTCGCGAACCTGGTAGTCCTCTCGGGCATGGCCACCGCGTGATTCTTTCCGAGCGAGCGCACTGACCACGAGCACCTCAGCTAGATCCAGCAGGAAACCTAGTTCCACAGTTTCCAGGAGATCGGTGTTGTAACGACTTCCCTTGTCTTGTACCGAGACGTTCCGGAATCGTTCCTTGAGCTGTTCGACGTCGGTCAATGCCTGCTTCAGGGTCGTTTCGGTGCGGTAGACCTGCGCATTCATATCCATGGTTTCTTGCATCTCTTTGCGAATCTGCCACACCTGCTCAGATCCGTCACCAGTAAGCAAGTTCTCCAGCATGTCGCGAGTTCGTTGCTCAGGACTTTCAGGGAGTGGAGCGTGGTCGACCTCATTGGCGTACTCGGCTGCCGCGATTCCGGCCCGTCGACCAAACACGTTGATATCTAGGAGCGAGTTTGTACCAAGGCGATTAGCTCCATGAACCGACACGCAGGCAACTTCACCCGCTGCGTAGAGCCCGGGCACCACGTCAGCGTTATTAGCTAAGACTCGTGTTTCCACATCTGTAGGTACGCCACCCATAGCGTAGTGAGCGGTTGGGAAGACAGGAACCAACTCAGTGATGGGATCAACACCGAGGTAGGTACGCGAGAACTCGGTGATGTCCGGCAACTTGGATTCCACTTGTTCGGCCGGTAGGTGGGTGAGATCAAGATAGACATAATCTTTATCCGGTCCAGCTCCGCGTCCTTCGCGGACCTCTTGGACCATCGCTCGCGCCACCATGTCTCGCGGTGCCAAATCCTTAATCGTGGGGGCGTAACGCTCCATAAAGCGTTCACCGCCTGCGTTCCTCAGGATGCCGCCTTCGCCGCGGGCGCCTTCGGTAAGGAGCACCCCTAGCCCAGCTAGGCCAGTGGGATGAAACTGGTAGAACTCCATATCTTCTAGCGGCAATCCCGCACGGTAGGCGATCGCCATGCCATCTCCAGTGAGGGTATGTGCGTTCGACGTTGTCTTGAAAACCTTGCCGAAACCACCAGTGGCGAAAACTATGCTTTTTGCGTGGAAGGTATGAATCTCCCCAGTGGCCAACTCGTAGGCCACCACTCCGACGGCTCGTCCCTCGTCGAGTAAAACGTCTAGGACGTACCACTCATCGTAAAACTCGATCCCCTGCTTAATGCAGTTCTGATAGAGCGTCTGCAAGATCATGTGACCGGTGCGGTCTGCGGCGTAGCACGAGCGGCGCACGGCCGCTTCGCCGTGATTGCGGGTGTGTCCACCGAAGCGTCGTTGATCGATGCGGCCTTGGGGAGTTCGGTTGAAGGGCAGGCCCATCTTTTCAAGATCTAAGACCGCATCAATAGCCTCTTTGCACATCACCTCGGCGGCATCTTGATCAACCAGGTAGTCGCCGCCTTTGATGGTGTCAAAGGTATGCCACTCCCAGTTGTCGTCTTCCACGTTTGCTAAGGCAGCACACATTCCGCCTTGAGCTGCGCCAGTGTGAGACCGGGTGGGATACAGCTTTGTGAGCACTGCAGTTCGCGCTCGTTGACCGGACTCCAAAGCAGCGCGCATACCTGCTCCGCCAGCGCCGACGATTACGACGTCGTACTTATGAATCGCCATCGGTATTCCTCCTCAGCTGAGGTTCGGGTCAAAGGTGAATATCACAAGAGTTCCCAGCAAAATCGTGGCCGCCGAGGCGGTGTACAGGATGCCTCGTAGCCAAAAGCGAGTCTTTCCACTCTTGGCGTAGTCGCCGATGATCACTCGCAACCCATTTGTTCCGTGGAGCATGGCCAGCCACAACATGGTCAGGTCCCAGAACTGCCAAAATGGGCTGCTCCATCGCCCAGCGACGAAAGCAAAGTTGATCCGCTGTACGCCGCCGTCGAGAATGTTCATGATAAACAAATGACCCAGAACCAGGATCACGAGTATGAGACCGGAAGCTCTCATGAAGATCCAGGAATTCTTTTCGAAGTTAACTCCCTGACGTCGGCGAGGTGTGGGCCGAGTGTTGGGCATAGCGAGATCTGGCGTTGCACTCATCAGGCGGCTCCAAACAGACTCTCGATTGTGTGTTTCATCATGTAGAAGGTGCCGGGAACCATAACCAGCAACCAAATGCCGACGATGACCCACAGCATTTGCTTTTGCAGCCGTGGACCTCGTTCCCAGAAGTCAACGGCCATCACACGCAGACCATTAAGGGCGTGGAACAAGACCGCGCCCACGAGGCCGACTTCCATGAGGTTGACCAGCGGCGTCTTGTACGACGCAATGATGGTGTCGTAGGCATCGGGAGAAACTCGGATGAGTGCGGTATCGAGAACGTGGACGTAAAGGAAGAACAGAACTGCCACACCCGTAATGCGATGGGCCACCCACGACCACATCGATACGCCCCCTCGATAAAGGGTGCCGGTACTCGCCACGAGTCCTCCGTTCAAGCTCCAAGGTAGGCCGGATTAGCGATTCAGGTATCCCATCCAGGCCCTACTCCATCGTAGTCGGCCAGGGCATAAGCGAAAGTTGGCCCCCTCGGACCCGGAAGTAAGATCCCTCGCTTTCCTACGGATTCCGTAGGAAAGCGAGGGATGTGAGTTGTATACCCCCCGTAGGGTCCGACTGGGGAAGCTATTCAGTTGACAGTCGACCCGGTCTGCCGCAAACTAAGACTGATCACCGCGAATGCTGTGAAGATACGTGGCTTCCTCCCACCGCCGGCCGACGTATCCCTGGCAGGGTCGCTAGGTCCTAGTGAGCGCCGCACGAAGGGACCTCCCCTGATGCAACGGCATTCGCGGTGATTGCTTTCTCTAAATCGGCTTTCTTTCACTCCGCATGCGATCCCCCGGCTCGGGCTCTCTATCCTGAGGGAATGACCGATACCCTCCCTTTGGCGCAGGACTTCCCCTCAGTCAGTCGTGAGGATTGGCGACAGCTTGCCGCAGCCGCCTTGACGCGGTCGCGCGGCCAAGTATCTCCGGATGATGTTGAGCAACTCCTAGCGGTAGGCACCCCCGATGGTTTCGACCTTCGCCCGCTTTACACAGCCGCTGACATCACTAGTGACGCAGCCAACTCAGCACCGGCTGCGGGCGATCGTCGTCGGGGAGCATCGCCGGCGACAGGGGGTGCGTGGTCGATACGGGAGCGGCTTTGGGTCGGCGGCGGACCGGAACAAGATCTGAATGCACTAAGCGATGCCCTCGCCAATGACGTTGCGAGTCTGTGGCTAACCGTTGTCGATCCGGTGGCACTGCCCGATGTCTTGGCTCAGATCAACCTTGCTGAAGTCCCAGTAGTCATCGAGGGCTTTGGAGCCGCACGGCAGTGCGCGTCGATACTCTTAGCGGGGTTGCCTGCTGCCGGCGGAGCGACCGGAATATCACTTGGTTTGGACCCGGTGGGATGGGCGGCTGCGACCGGGGGAGGAGTAGATATTGCTGCTGACCTCCCGCTGGCCGAGAGTGCGCGAGATCAAGGGATACGAGCCTTCACGATTGACAGTTCGATCTTTCACGAAGCGGGTGCCTCGGCTACTCAGGAACTAGCTCTCACTACGGCAGCTGGACTGGCGGTGCTCCGAGAGTTGGAGAGCAGAGGCTGGGAACCTGCTGATGCTGCTGCGGCCATCGAGTTCCGTTGGGTGGTTACCGATGAACAGTTCCCTTCCATTGCCAAGTTGAGAGCCGCCAGGCTCCTGTGGTCACGAATCCTTCGACTTGCGGAAATTACCGATACCGGTCAACGACAGCATGCTGTTAGCTCAGTGGCGATGTTAAGCGCTCGAGATCCATGGGTAAATCTGATCCGTAACTGTGTGGCGGCATTTGCTGGAGCAGTGGGTGGGGCGGAATCTGTGACTCTGGAACCGCATACGCTGGCGCTCGGGACCGCCGATGATTTCGCGCAGCGAATGTCACGCAATACGCAGCACCTGCTCTTGGGTGAATCCAACATAGGCTTTGTCGCTGATCCGGCGGGCGGGTCTTACTTCGTGGAGCAGCTCACGAGCGATCTATCGGAGAGCGCCTGGCAGCAGCTGCAGTCGCTTGATGAGGCTGGTGGCATCGCCAAATCGCTGCAATCCGGGGTGATTGCGGACGAGTTGTCGGAGACGTGGCATGAGCGTTCCGAGCGGATCGCTACCCGTCAAGAAGCCATCACAGGGGTGTCTGAGTTTCCCGACCGAATGCGAGAGACGAAGTCGCAGCAGCCGTGGACCCGACCGGGGGGCGGCTTGCCGCAACATCGGATAGCCGAAAGCTTTGAGGGCTTGCGAGACCGCGCTGATAACGCAGGAGATCCGCAGGTCACGCTCCTCACGATTGGGTCCCTGGCAAACTATGGCGCCCGAGAGGCGTTCGCCGCCAATCTGTTCGCTGCGGGTGGGATTAGCTCAACCACGATGGCTGCCGATTCCGCAGCAGATTTCTCCGTTTCGCCGGTTGTATGTCTGGTCGGAGCTGACCCGGATTACGCAACCGGGGTAGCGGCTGCGGTGCGCCGAGCTAGAGAGTCGGGAGCCCAGCAAATCTGGCTCGCGGGCAAACCCGGAGACCGTAGGGAAACCGACCTTGCAGCTGGCCTCGATGGATATATCTTCCAAGGCTGTGATGCTGTCGCCGTTTTGGAAGAGTCGTTATCGAAGTTGGGGGTGGCCTGATGGCTAAGTTCGTACCATTGACCGGAGTCGACTTGTGGGATCTTGACGCTGTAGACGTGGGTGCCGACGTCGATCCGGCAGTTATGACGACGCCTGAGGGCATCGACGTGAGTAGCTTGTATGCCCCGGCAGACCTGGCTGGGCTGGACTTCCTGGAAACCTACCCGGGAGCCGCTCCATTTTTGCGAGGTCCCTACCCGACCATGTATACGTCGCAGCCGTGGACTGTCCGTCAATATGCGGGATTTTCCACAGCAGAAGAGTCCAACGCTTTCTATCGACGCAATCTAGCTGCCGGTCAAAAGGGGCTGTCTGTCGCCTTTGATCTCGCTACCCATAGAGGCTACGACAGTGACCATCCTAGGGTGGTTGGTGACGTAGGTATGGCCGGTGTGGCAATCGACTCGATTCTAGATATGCAAACGCTTTTTGATGGAATCCCGCTGGATCGGATGAGCGTCTCCATGACAATGAATGGTGCCGTTCTTCCAATCATGGCTCTCTACATCGTGGCTGGCGAGGAGCAGGGTGTCCCTACGGAAAAGCTAACGGGAACCATCCAGAACGACATACTCAAAGAGTTCATGGTTCGCAATACTTATATCTATCCGCCGGAACCGAGCATGCGCATTATCTCTGACATTTTCTCCTATACATCTGCTCGGATGCCGCGGTTCAACTCCATCTCTATTTCCGGCTATCACATGCAAGAAGCCGGTGCCACAGCTGATCTTGAGTTGGGTTACACGCTTGCGGATGGTGTCGAGTACATCCGAGCCGGTCTATCAGCGGGTCTGGATATTGATAGTTTTGCCCCCCGGTTGTCCTTCTTCTGGGCGGTGGGCATGGACTTCTTCATGGAAGTTGCCAAGTTGCGAGCGGCCCGATTGCTATGGGCGAAGTTGGTCAACCAGTTCAAGCCCGCGAAAGACAAGTCGCTCTCCCTCCGCACACACTGTCAAACGTCAGGTTGGTCACTCACAGCGCAAGATGTGTTCAATAACGTCATGCGCACCACGGTGGAGGCGATGGCCGCCACCCAAGGGCATACGCAGTCACTGCACACCAATGCTCTCGACGAAGCTTTGGCGCTGCCGACGGATTTCTCGGCCAGGATTGCCCGCAATACTCAGCTGCTGCTGCAACAGGAGTCGGGAACCACTGAGGTCATCGATCCCTGGGGTGGTTCCTATTTCGTGGAACGGTTGACCCATGATCTTGCGCACCGAGCCTGGCAACACATAGAGGAAGTCGAGCAAGCCGGCGGAATGGCGCGGGCCATTGATCAAGGTTTGCCAAAGATGAGGATTGAGGAGGCAGCCGCCCGGACCCAGGCAAGAATTGACTCGGGCCTGCAGACCTTAGTTGGCGTAAATCGCTATCGACCAGAGACTGACCGACCTGTAGAGGTGCTCAAAGTAGACAACACCGCGGTTCGCACTGCTCAGCTCGAGAAGTTGGAACGGCTCCGAGAAGAACGAGACCCAGTTGCTGTGGCCTCGACGCTGGATGCCATCACCAATGCGGCAGAAGTCGGTCATAGCGATGCGGGTGGCAAATCTTTGGACGGCAACCTATTGGCACTAGCAGTAGATGCTGCACGGGCCCGTGCCACAGTCGGTGAAATCTCGGAAGCGATGGAAAAGGTCTTCGGACGCCATCGAGCCGTTATTCGCACAATCTCTGGGGTCTATTCCGAGGAGGCGGGACAAGTGTCTAGCATCAATGCCGCGCGAGCCGCGACTGACGAATTTGCTACCGAGCATGGACGTCGTCCTCGGATCTTGGTGGCGAAGGTCGGACAAGACGGGCATGACCGCGGGCAAAAAGTTATCTCCACAGCATTTGCTGATTTGGGCTTCGATGTGGACGTTGGTCCACTATTTGCTACACCTGAAGAAGTAGCTCGTCAGGCTGTCGAAGCAGATGTGCACCTCGTGGGAGTCTCATCTTTGGCCGCCGGGCATCTCACTCTCGTTCCGGAACTTCGTAGCGCTTTGGATGAAGCAGGAAGACCCGAAATCAAGATCGTGGTCGGCGGGGTCATCCCACCAGATGATTTCGAAGAGTTGAAGGCTTCCGGAGCTGCGGCTATCTTCCCACCGGGCACTGTCATCGCGGAAGCGGCCTTGGAACTGCTGGGCGATCTTAACGGATGAGCACAATGCAGCAGGTTGATGAACTGGTCGCAGGACTCGAAGTCCGCGACCGTTCAGCGATCGCCCGAGCCATTACTTTGGTGGAATCCACCCGTGCCGCAGATATCACTGCGGCTGCTCAACTCTTGGATGCGATTTCGGGCGTGACCGGTGATGCGACCCGCGTTGGTATCTCAGGCGTTCCCGGGGTCGGCAAGTCGACCTTCATCGATTCACTCGGGGTGTACCTGGTTGATGAAGGCCATCACGTTGCGGTTCTCGCGGTTGATCCCAGCAGCGTGCGTAGCGGCGGCAGTGTTCTCGGTGACAAGACCAGGATGGAGCGACTGGCGAGTCGGGAAGAGACATTCATTCGGCCATCGCCAAACGCGGGAACCCTCGGTGGAGTAACTCGTTCTACCAGAGCAGCGATGATTGTGTTGGAAGCTGCCGGATATGACACCATTTTGGTCGAGACAGTAGGGGTCGGTCAGTCAGAGGTGGCAGTGTCGGGGATGGTGGACTCTTTTTTGCTGCTAGCCCTCGCTCGCACCGGCGATCAGCTGCAAGGAATCAAGCGAGGAATCCTGGAACTTGTCGATGTGATTGCGGTTAATAAGGCTGACGGCGACCACGCCGCCGAAGCGAGGATTGCCGCTCGCGAGCTATCGGGAGCACTTCGGCTCTTTAGTTACGACGATCCTGATGCTTGGAAAGTGCCAGTCCTAACGTCTAGTGGTCTTGAAGGGGTAGGCATTCCCGAGATTTGGCAAGCCCTACGCGATCATCGAGAACACCTGGAAGAGTCCGGTCAGATCGACCAGCTCCGGGGTGAGCAGCGGGCCCTGTGGTTAGCCGAGGAGATTGAAGAACGCCTAGTCCAAGATTTTTATCAGCGTCCCGCCATAGCCGCGGAACTACCTGAACTACAGAAACGAGTTCGTCGCGGTGATATCTCGGTGTTGGCTGCGGCTGACAAGTTGCTGGGTCATTAAGCCAGACTCTGTGGTCTAGCCCCCCACTTCGTCGCGATTCCGACGGCCTACCCCGACCAGAATCACTCCCGTCCCCAGGAGTAAGAATCCGGCTAGCGCACCGGTCTGCATGGCATCGGAACCGGTTTTGGCCAACGGTGTATAGGAATCTGAGGTCGAAGTTGGTGCAGTATTTACCGCACCAATCGGTCGGACCGTGGGCAACACTGGAAGGACTGGATCACGATTCGCCTCATCTTCTTGCTTCTTTTCGATTTCAGGAGAGGCGCCAGGCGTCGTCACAATCGTGGGTGCGGTTGGCTCGCTGGTGGGTGCGGTTGGCTCGCTGGTGGGTGCGGTTGGCTCGCTGGTGGG